>QHOZ01000017.1:2011-9143 GCA_003219495.1 Verrucomicrobiota bacterium
GAGATCGTCGTCGGCACCGTGATCAGTGCGCCGCACGATATTTTCAAACCGGCCAAACTGACGCCGGAAATATTTCGCGAAGAACTTCCGCCGGGAGTCGTACTCGCCACCATGAATTATCTCGTCACGCCCGACGCAAACGGATCGACAGTCTCGACCGAGACGCGCGTTTTCGGAAACAGCGCTGATTCTGTTCGCCGGTTCGCGGTTTACTGGCGCATCATTCATCCGGGAAGCGACATTATTCGGCGATCCTGGTTGCGAGCGATCAAACGTCGCGCGGAAAAATAATCACTTCAATCCGCGGAGTCTTTAGCGTTCGGATTTCAAGAGCGGCCGCGCGAGCGTGTGAGGCACTTTCGGGTCCGTATTTTTCCACGCGATGTTCGGATCGATGCCTTGCTTGTACCATTCGCGCCAATAGATATCGTCAGCGTCGCGGAACGCCTTCGCCTCTTTAGGCAATTCGCTTTTCCACTTTTCAAATGCGTCGTCAGCAAGAGCCATTGATGACAATGCTAATAGCACGGAAATTATTATCCGCATCAGTTCCAGGGGGTTTGCTGCGATTCATTCTGTAATGCCGCACCGGACGGAGCAAGCTCGTAAATGACGAAGATTTCGGGCCGCTCTAAACAAAGACGCGAAATGTCTTATGTTTCGACAAATGAAGATCGACGAGCGAACGGCCAACTTTGCGGTCTGCGCCTTCTTTCTCGCGGCGCTCCCATTGTTGGCAATCTCAGCTCAAGCAAAGCCGACGGTTACTTTCGTGTCGCCGTGCGAATGCATCGGGAACCATGGCGCGTCGCGTTGGGCGGCAAAGATCGACATGCAAGAACCGCCGACGAACGCAGGCGACATTAAGAAAATCACACCGGCGCAAATGCACGAGTGGCCCGGACCGGGCGGCAAAATCGATCAACGTTCAGAACGAATCCCGGCGGAGACTCAGTGGTACGCCGTCACCGGGCGCGTTGAAAAAGTTAAAGTCGAGGATGACGGCGACGTTCACGTCGAACTGAGAGACGTCGGCAACGGCGCCGCCATCGTGGTAGAACTGCCACTTGGTCCGCGTTGGTGCGAGATGCGCAAAATGGCTTTCTCATGGACCAACGCGACGTTTCCGCTCACCGGAAAGTTCAAAGTCAATCAGCATCCGGTTGTATTCCGGCAAAGACACGCACACGAATCGGCGAAACTACGATCAATCGCTCGCGGTTTGGGAGATTCATCCGGTGATGAAAATCGCGGTCGGCGCATCCGCCTCGCCATCAATTGCGTCGACGTCATCGATGCCGGAAAAATCTGCGCCCGCGTTTTCTGCGCCACCGGTCGCAGCACCGATTCCTCAATCGTCAGCCGTTAACGCTGAGCAATTTGTCACCTTGACCAAGCCGGTCACGATTCAAGTGCATTACGGCTCAACCGTGTTGCCAGCCGGAACCAAATTGCCGGTCCTGTCACGAGATCCTCAAAACGTCGACGTGCGTTACCTGGATTCGCGTTATTCGATCCCGATTTCGTCCACTGACTCGCGCTGAGGCCAGGCGCAATTTTCCGCTAAAAAATCGCAATTGACCGGCAGCAGGCTCCCCGGCGCGATGTTAAATTGAAATCGTGAGCGAAAGTGACCCACATCGATCCACGCGAATGCTTTTTGGCGCCGGCATTTTCGTCGCCGCGCTCGCGGTCATCGCGATTTTGATCTGGCAGGGAGTTTTCGCGCAGGGCGCGCCGGACCCGACGCAACCGAACACGAGCAAAGCCGTCGCCGCGCTCGACATCGGCGTGCTCGTTTTTCGCGAAGGCCTCGAATGCATTCTCGTTCTGGCGGCGATCACCGCCACGATGACCGGCGCGAAGGCGGCGCATCGCAAACCGGTCGCAGCCGGCGCGGGTGTCGCATTCATCGCGACACTGATCACGTGGTTCATCGCGATCGGAATTGTCGATTCATTGAGCGACAACATGCGCGCGCTGGATCTACAAGCCGCGACCGGACTTCTTGCCGTTGTCGTGCTGCTCGTGATCATGAACTGGTTTTTCCACAAAATTTATTGGGGCGGCTGGATCCGAGCACATAATCGCCGCCGTAAACATTTACTGGAAAACGGACACGGCAGCGATGTCGCCAAACGATCGCTGCTCTGGGGATTGATCCTTCTCGGGTTCACTTCGCTTTATCGCGAAGGATTCGAAGTCGTTTTGTTTTTGCAGACGTATCACCTGCGATTCGGCGGCGGCGTTGTTTTGCAAGGCGCGCTGCTTGGAATCGCGCTTTCAGCAATCGTCGCGGTGCTCACGTTCGTGCTTCAACAGCGTTTGCCGTATCGCAAAATGTTGATCACGACCGGCATTCTTCTCGGCGTTGTCTTGCTCGTGATGGTCGGCGAACAAGCGCAAGAAATGCAGCTCGCGCATTGGATTTCAAGCACGCCGATTCCGTCGCTCGTGCCCGTGATTCCGAAATGGGCCGGACTTTGGTTTTCGATTTATCCGACCTACGAAACGTTGTTCGCGCAGGGACTCGCGATGGTCCTGGTCGTCGGCTCGTATTACGCGGCGCGAAAACTTGGCGGCGAGGCGCCTGCTAGCGAGGAACCGATTCGCGAAGCGAAAGCTGAAGCCGACATCGCGCTTCCGCGCCAACAATTGCAGGCCGTGCGTTAACTCGCGCGGCTCTTTCATTTTCGTGATCAGGAAATGCGCGCTGCCGATTTTATTATTGTCGATCTCGTCCGCAACGTGCGCGTTCGCGGGCGTTCGTCATTTCACATTTCTCTACGAAGCGCCAACCTCAGCGCCCGGCAGCGTTGAGTCGGAAAATTGGATCACGTGGGCGCGCGTGAACAATCCTGACCGCGCAGACGAGCTCGCATTTCGTCATGAGATCGAAATCGGGATCACCGATCGTTTCCAAGCGAGCGTTTATGTCGTCGATTGGAATTATCACGATGATCCGGCGAACTCCGGCTTCCGATACAGCGACAGCGGTGTCGAGCTGATCTATAACCTGACGAACCCAATCATCGATCCGGTCGGATTGTCGATCTATCAGGAATACAAAGGCGGCGACCGAGTGTTCGAATGGGAATCGAAATTGATCGCGCAGAAAAATTACGGTCGCTGGATCTTTGCCTACAACGCAACGCTCGAAGCGGTTTGGGAAGGCGATGATCTGAACCAGCGCGAAGGCGAATTGTCACAAGCGCACGGCGCGAGCTACGAAATTTCGCCGCGGCTGTCGGTCGGCCTCGAATTTCTGCACGAGTTCGTGTTTCCGGATTGGCACGATCATGAAAACATTCGAAACGTTTTCGTCGGGCCGAACGTTTCGTATCGGCGTGGAAACTGGTTCGTGACTACGAGTGTTCTCGCCCAAGCAACCGACACTGTCGACGAAGCAGATTTTCAGTGGCGCACGATTTTCGGGATCGGCTTTTGAATGAAAAAGCTTTTCCTCGCGTGTTTACTTTTCGTCGGTTGCGAAACGAGCAACTACGCGCCGCCAGTTAAATCGATATCGAAAAACGTTTCGCAACTGGAACGCGGACGAATGCTTTTTGTTCGTCGCTGCATTGAATGTCACACGCTGCCGCCGATCTGGAAATATTCGCGCGAAGATTGGCCGGGGATTGTGAACGACATGTCGCATCGCGCGAGTTTGAAGCCGGCAGATCGCGACGCTGTTATTGCCTACATTCTTTCGATACGTTCGCGGGAATGACGGCGATGTTTCGTGCGCGCTTTGTGTTTGTCCTGTGCGCAACGGTTGCCTTCGCAAATCTGTTCGCGGAGGAAAATGAGACGCAAAGTGTCGTTGTCACCGGCGAGGACGAAGCCGAACACGATCAATTCACAGAGCTCGGCGAATACGCGCAGCCGGCTTGGGCCGAGCGCAGCCGTTTGTCGTCAACAACGAGCGTCTACGTATTGTCGCCGTCCGAAATGTTCGTGGGCAACATTTGGGAAGGCGATTTCGGCCGGCACGAAAAATCCGCTCACGATTTTGTCCAAGAGATCGATCTCGGTCTGCCGCATCGCTTCGAACTCGGGCTGGAAAATGAGTTTGGCTTGATCGACACCCGCGCGCACGAAACGAGCGCGACGCTGGAAGCGCGTTACGCGTTCGCGAATTGGAATGCCGTTCCGTTCAACCCCGCGATTTCGCTCGAATACGTTTTTGGTTTCGGAAAATCGGCGCACACTTTCGAACGGCAACCGAACGCGGTCGTTACGCGGCTATTGCTCGGACAAAATTTTGGCGATCACTTTGGTTACGGCCTCAATTTTTCGATCCAACAAGCTGTCTCGCACGGAAACGAACGCGAATATGAAATCGATCAGGCGGTCGCTTATGGGACCCTAAATGGAAAGATCGAGTTCGGAGCCGAAAGTCGCTACACGCACGAAACCCGGCGGGGGCGCGCCGACGAGCAAGACGAATTCGTAATCGGACCGAGCTTTAGCTGGAAACCAACGCGGCAACTTCGGGTCGGAGTGGCGGAACTCTTCGGCTGCACCAACGAATCGCCGCGCGTGGCCGCACTCTTCTCGCTCTCGTACGAATTTGGCGGAGCCGAAGCCGTTGTGACTCCCCTTCCGCGCAATTAGCCGGATCACCTCGCGATTTCAGTTGAACGCAACGGCGCGCTTTTCAACTTACGCGATGATCAAATCGTTCGTCCGCTTTTCTCTTTGGTCGATGGTCTCATTGTCGATCTTGCATTCCTCTAACGCTGTCGAACCAAGTCCGGCGGTAAAAGCGAAGGCTGGTGGCGGAAACACACCGGCGCCGACGGCGTCGCCAACTGCAACGCCGAAACCGCTGCCTCCCGGCGCAATTGACGAAAAACTTTTTAGCGGAATGCAGTGGCGCCAGGTCGGCCCATTTCGCGGCGGACGCGCGCTCGCGATCGAAGGCGTGCCGGGCGAGCCGGACACGTGGTATTTCGGCGCGGTTGCCGGCGGCCTTTGGAAAACGACGGACGCCGGGCAGAACTGGTCGCCGCTATTCGATAAGCAGGATATCTCATCGATCGGCGCGATCGCGGTGGCGCCTTCGGACCACAATGTGATTTATGTCGGCACCGGTGAAGCGGCGGTTCGCGGCAACACAACTTACGGCACCGGCGTTTACAAATCGATCGATGCCGGCAAGAGCTGGAAAAATGTCGGACTGAAAGACACGCACAACATCGGAGCGGTGATTGTCGATCCAAGAAATGAAAACGTGGCGATCGTCGCCGCGCTCGGTCACGCGTTCGGACCGAACAAGGAGCGCGGAATTTTTCGGACAAGCGATGGCGGCAAAACGTGGACGAACGTTTTGTTCAAAGATGAAAACACCGGCGGCATCGACGTCGTTTTCGACCCGCACAATCCGAACATTGTTTTCGCCGCGATGTGGCAAGCGAAACGGCAACCCTGGTTTTTCTCGAGCGGCGGCGGCGGCAGCGGGCTTTATCGATCCGACGATAACGGCGCGACCTGGAAACGTCTCGAAGGCAACGGACTTCCCGATGGAATTCTCGGACGTATCGGCATTTCGGTTTCCGGCGCGGACTCGAACCGCATTTACGCAATCATCGAGGCCAAGGAAGGTGGAATTTATCGCTCGGAAGACGCCGGCAATAAATGGACGCGTATCAACGAAGACGGACGTTTTCGCCAGCGCGCCTGGTACTTCTCGAAAATTTATGCCGATCCAAAATCCGCGGACACGGTTTACGTTTTAAACACCGGCGCCTTCAAATCGGTTGATGGCGGCAAGACGTTTAACTTGTTGCCCGCACGTCACGGTGATCATCACGGTCTCTGGATCGATCCACAAAATCCGAATCGCATCGGCAATGCGAACGACGGCGGCGCTGCCATCTCGATCGACGGCGGCAAAACTTGGACGACGCAAAATAATCAGCCGACCGCGCAGTTTTATCACGTCGCGGTGGACAACGCGTTTCCGTATCACATTTACGGCGCCCAACAGGACAACTCGAACGTTTGCATCGCGAGCCGCACCGATTCGGGCGTGATCGGGCCGCAGGATTGGTATCCAGCGGGCGACGGCGAATGCGGTTTCGTCATCCCCGATCCGCGCGACTGGCACACGATTTATTCAAACAGCGAAGGCTACGTCGTGCGCTACAACAAATTGAAAGAGGACGTTCAGGACATCAGTCCCTATCCGATGGACAATTCGGGACACGGCGCAAAAGATTTGAAGCATCGTTTTCAATGGGTCTCGCCGTTGTTGTTGTCGCCGCACAATCCAGACGTGATTTACACCGCGGCGGAATGCGTTTTCAAATCAACCGATCATGGCCAGAGCTGGGCGCAGATTAGTCAGGACCTGACGCGCAACGACAAAACGAAACAGGAACCGAGCGGTGGTCCGCTGACGAACGACATCACGTCGGTTGAATATTACGACACAATTTTCGCGCTCACGGAATCGCCGGTGACGCAAGGCACGCTCTGGGCGGGCAGCGACGACGGATTGATTCACGTCAGCACGGATGATGGCGCGAATTGGAGCAACGTGTCGCCGAAAATGCCGGAGTGGAGCACGGTCGATTTGATCGAAGCTTCGCCGAGCGACGGCAAGACTGCTTACGCCGCGATTGATCGACATAAGCTCGACGATTTCAAACCGTACATTTTCAAAACGAGCGATCTCGGCAAAACGTGGACGTCCATCGTGAACGGAATTCCTGACGGCGCGTACGTGCACGCAATTCGCGAGGATCCAAAGAAGAAGGAAATTCTATACGCCGGCACCGAGCTCGGCGTTTACGTCTCGTTCGACAGCGGCGCGCATTGGCAGCCGTTGCAATTAAACCTTCCGCCGTCGCCGATTCACGATCTCGTTGTGAAAGACGACGATCTCGTCGTCGCGACGCATGGCAGATCGTTTTGGGTTTTGGATAACTTGACGCCGCTCCGACAAATCAACGCGCAGTCTGCGAGTTCCGATTTCGTTTTGTATCAACCTGAAGTCGGGTTGCGTTTGCATTATCCGGAGGAATTCGATAAGCGGCAGCCCGTCGGCGACAATCCGCCTGCCGGCGTGATGATTGATTACTTCCTCAAGACCGCGCCGAAAGACGAAGTGACGATGGATATTTTG
>QHOZ01000138.1 GCA_003219495.1 Verrucomicrobiota bacterium
CGCACAATGACAACGGACGTGAGCGGCACTGTTATTTACCGAAACGTTTACACTCAATTGCTCGAATACATCGTCTCGGCCGATCTCGTCTTTTATATTCTGATGGTGCTCGCGGTCATCGTGCTTCGCCGAAAAGCGGCCGACGCCGAAAGGCCATATCGCACGTGGGGCTATCCGCTCGTGCCGATCGCTTCGATGCTGCTTGCCGCCGTGCTCACAGTGGATCTTGCATTCCTCGCGCCGACGACTTCCGGAATTGGAATACTGATCGTGCTCACCGGCGTGCCGGTTTATTTTTTCTGGCGGAAATCCTCGACTGCGCAAACTCAGAGCGCTGTGCGATGAAAGAAATTGTAGCGACTGGCAAAGGCCGGCGCGTTGGTTTGGAACTGCGAAATTAGAACGAGCAGCAGCGTTGCGGCGAGAACGGTCCATCGTATCCATTCGCGTTTGAATCCGGCGGCAAATCGATCGATCACATAAACGAGCAGCAGAAAAAACGGCACGGCGGCGGCGTTCAGTAATCTGCCGGAAATAAAGTAGGGATGCTCGCGAGATGGGTAGGGGCAATTTCCAAAATCAAAACGCAGCGAAAGGATGACAAGCAGCGCGAGAATCGAAACGAAACTGAGCAAAGCCAGCCAAAGCACCGATTGTCGATCTTTGTCTCCCGATTCTCTCCGCGCGATCAGGACAATGGCGGCGACAATGATGAGCGCAGTGAGGATCGCGTAGAAGCCGTCCGAAAATGGCGAGCGCATTCGTTGCAAGTGCCAAACGAATTCGCCGCGCCAGAAACTCGCGGTTAGCTCTGGCCAAAATTCACGAAAGCCGTGCAAGGTGAAGAGCGGATGCGGCAACCACTCGCTGATCGGTTTCGCGGCCCAGCCTAACAATTCAATTTTCGATTTCGTTGCTGTGAGATCGCCGAAGTTCTGGTGATTCCACGCAAACCAGAGACTCATCGGAACTGCAAAGGAGAGAAACAACGCGCACATTGGCACGACGAACGAACGAAGCGATCCCTTTCGCGCGGATGAAAATGTTTTCGCCGCAAGAATAATCGCGACCGCAATCGGCAAGGCAAAATTGCTCGTTTTCGTTAGGCAAGTCGCGGCCAACGCGAGGCCGGTCCAGATCGACACCGCAATTCCCACGCGCGGTTGTAACAACATTTTCGTTAGCCCAAGGAAAGCGAGACCGAAGCAAATCGGCGAAAATGCATCAGCTTGGGTGGAGTAAAACGCGCTTTGCGGCCAAATCGCAAGCAGTGCGGCGGTTCCGATCTGACCGAATTCGTTTTCGGGAAAGATCAATCGTGCGGCGAGGAAACCGATCCAAACCAGAACCGCGGCGTACGCGACATTCAGAAAGCGCACCCAGTAGAGAAGGGTGAGATCGTTTAATCCGACTGCGCGGCCCAAATTCATCCACGCGCCGGCGGTTGCGTAGTAAAAAGGCGGCTCTCCACATTCGTGGTTCGGGCGCGCTTCCCAAACGGGAATAGCCGCGGCGACAATTTGCTCCTGCACATCGCGTGGCAGCGTCCACGCCGGCCCCAAATCGTTTTCGGCATATTGTTCCGGCTTAAGAAAATAGTCCGGCGAACTGTAGAGCGCGAAATAGCGCGCCGAGTCTTTGGAAAAATTTTCAATGCCGCGCGGTGGCGATGCGTGCGCGTATTTCAGAACAAGATCGACATGCGCTTGCTCGTCCACGTTGTTGAAAAACGGAAACGCAGCCGCGAATATGAAAACGCGCAGCGCCGCGACGAGACAAAGCACGATGACAACCAACCACGCTCGTTGTTCTAAGAAGTTCATTCCGCGATTTCCGAGGCGAAGCGCTGTTGGATGATTGTTAGCGAGCCGTGCTCTCGAATCTGCGGCGGTGCGTTGCTTTTAAGCGCGAGCGTGGATTCCACTTGCGTCCTAAAGGGTGAATGCGCTTCTAGCACAAACGACGCGCGTTCCTGCTCGCTCGGCTCCGATTTGGGAATGGACGGTGGGTAGACCGGCCGATCGACACCGAATATCGATTCGGACGCGATGAGTTTTTCCTTCGTTTCGAAAATGAGTGGATAAACAAAGGAGATCGTTGTCCACACGGCGCGGATTCCGTTTTGTTCAATGTCATGTTCGACTCCGTCGATGTCCGCTCCTGGAATCCGGATCATTTCATAGCCGTCCCGGGTCGGCGATAGCGTGAGCGTTTCGATCTCGTTGTGAGTCGCAACATCAAAGATAGCGACAACACCGCAGACACTTGTCGCGAATAACACGAGTACCCCGGCCCCGCGCAGAAGAACTCTTTGCCGACGCAAAAGGTCGTCGATTAATCGCGCGAGTAAAATCGACATGAAAAATGTCGCGCCGAGAAAATATCCGGGCACGCGCAGCGGCGCGATGAGGTAAGGAATAAAGCTCACGCCGATCAAGGTCAGCATGAGCAGATCCTTCGTCTGTTGATTTGTGCTGAACCCGGATTTGAACGCGCCAGCCAATTGCGGAAGCGCGTAACGCGCCGCGACCACGATGGCGAGCACAGTCACGAAATACAAAACGTAACCGGTCCATTTCGTTTCCGGAAAATACCAGAGCACCGTGTCGTCGCTGAAAAACTTCGGCATCTCGTTGAGGAAAATCTGCGTCCACGCATGAAGTCCGAATCGCGTGGCCAACCCGCCAGCTTCAGGTTTTTCCAAGAAGAGGAAGTGCCAGTTGCGCAGCGAGTGGGCCATGTTCCACCAGATCGCCGGCGCATAGCCCAGGAAAAATCCGCCGAGTCCGGCCGCAAAAGTTTGGATCGACCATCGCCGCCGCAGAATCAGCAAAATCCAAAGAGCGAGGATGAGGATGAGAAGCAATTCCATCCCCCAAAAGGCGACACCGCAGGACAAACCGAACAGGAAAAAATTTCGTTCGCGGACGCGCTGTTCCTTTTCGACGCTCAAGAAGAGAAGGACCAGTGCGGGAATAAATAAAAAATAAAATGCGTAGCCGCGCGGTTGGAAATGCCACTTCAGCATTCCAGGCCAGAGCGAAAAGATTAAAGCAGCCCAGGTTGCGACGGGAACTGAGTAAAGTCGCGCCGTCATCAGGTAAAAGAGAACGAGGCAAACCAGCGACAACAACACGATTGGAATTTTCAAGGCCATAACACTCACTCCGCCAATCGCGAACGGGACCGCTGCGAGATACGCTTCCCACGCGCAAGACGCGTTATATGAGATCCCGTAGAAGTAGAACGGGAAATAGCGGCCCTCGAGAATGTGTTTGCCCATCAAGCCGATGATCGCTTCATCGCTGGTGACGT
This sequence comes from Verrucomicrobiota bacterium, assembly GCA_003219495.1. Next base: position 3,316 of record QHOZ01000138.1, read on the forward strand.
GCGTTTGCGACAAAAACAGAATTACAACTCGCGCAATCGCAGTTGCGATCAGAATGATCAGAAAACGCCGATGCCGCCGCATGCGCTCAGTCGTTATGCGACCCGGCAGGCGAGGTCAACGTCGGATGTCGCTCTTTGCAACGTTCGCAAACGCCGCTGTCACTTTGCCTGAATCAGCAGAGTCGGGCGTCCGCGCAGAGTTTCGCACCAGGCCTTGCCTTTATGATCCTCTCGCTCCCAAACCTGTTTGTCCGGATCCTTCTTCCAGGTGCGTTCGTTGCTGCTTCCTTCCAGGAAGGCGTCGATTTCTCTCTCTGAAAGCTCGGCCTGGTCCGTCCGCGTGTAGCTCTCGGCGACGCTCAAATGTCTGAGGAACTGCACAAGGATCTTGTAATCGCCCTTGTGATAAAGGTTCGTGATAACGCCATTTTTATCGGGGAATCCCTCATTATCCGGTTTTCCAAAGAGTTCCTCGATTTCGGATTCGCTATTGCCCAACGCGGCAAAAGCAGGAGTGCTCAAAATGGCGAAGACGGTGAAAATTAAGAGGAGGATGCGTTTCATTTTGATCCTTTGAATTTACTCGACTTTAACGATTGAAGTTGCGTTTTATCTCATAGCGCAAGGGCCGGCGCAAGTTGCTGCTACGAACCGTCGCGTGCGCCGGAGCAGGGTGTGCTCGTCAACTCTACGAAACACCCATTTTATGAAAAGAATCCGAAGCGTTCGCATCGGCCAAATATTGTTTATCGCGGGGTTGCTCGCTTTCTCGGCGGGTCGGTCGGAGGGAAAATTGCAAAAGAAAACGGCCGAAGCGCCGGCGGGAAATGAAAACGAGTTGCTCGCCACTGCGATGCAAAACATGAGCAACGGAGTTTGGTCGGTCAACGGCACGGTCACATTCAAAAAGACGATCAAGCTCCGCGGATTACTTTCCGGCGCCGACTACGATTTGTCGATGGAACCCGGAGTTAAACCAGACACGCCGATGCGCGGTATCGTGATCAAAGACAAAGCGTGGGTGTGCTCGGACGGAGAAACCTGGCATGCGAGCAACGCGGACGATCGTATGCTCTACAACTGGACGCACGTGCCGATCATGTCGGATCGACAATTGCCGCCTTTCGAAAAAATCGGAAGCGAGCAACGCGGCGGGCAACCGGTGTTACATGTTCGACTCAAGGTGTCGGAGAAGAAAGCCGATCCGAAAGAACTGCCGCAGTACTGGATCGCGCTGGACCCGAACGGCGCCGCGCAATACATCGCGCACGCGGAGATGCCCATGTTCTCGCAGGCCGCAAATTCGGTTCTCCACTGCTCGTTCGACTATGCGCCGGCGAAGGAAAAGGTCGCGCCGCCGTCGATCGGCGCGCCGGTCGATGAAAAAGCGCACGATTTCAACGACATTGATAAACACAAAATGGAATGGGCGAAAAAAATTGTGCGCGTTGATCTCGATCCGAAACTTTTGCAGTCAGAACAAATCGGCGAGAGCACGTATCGCGGTTTTGTGAAAGACACCGCCGGGCATTATGGCCGGGTTGAATTCCCGCACGACTCTTTGGTTAAGTTAGGCTTTCTGAAAAAAACCGTGAGCGGGACTCACGCCTGGGAAGAATTACAAAAAATGGACGCCGCGGGCCGGACGGAAGGCGCGCCGGTGACGATTTATGTAGAAATTCTTCCGCTTGGAGAAAAACCGGCAGCGCGAGTGGTCGCAGTCGGCGCGAAACTAGAACGCGAAGCGGACGGAACGGTCACCTATTCCTGGTAACTCGCTTCTCATTTTTTAGTAGCTGTGCGCTTGAGATCGTAGCCGTCCTTGACGGCGCCGTAATTACTCGCGTGTTCGACTAAGCCGGCGGCCTTTTTCCAGACGAACTTCGTGTAATGGCCTGAATCGTGGCTAGTCATATATGTGCATTGGTCGCCATTGACCGTGATCTCTGTGGTGTAAGGCCCTTCCTCGAAATTCATTTTGCCGGTGTTGATCGCACGAATGTCGCTCTGCTCGGAATCAGGCGCTTTCTCCATCGCTGAAATCTTTTTTGCGGCCGCGTCATTGTCTTCTTCGTTCAAAAGAACAATGTGATCGTCCGTTGCGATAAAATATAACGGAGGCACTTCTCGTTTTTGTTTCGCGCGCGATTTCGGATCCGCGAACTCGATCTTGAAAATCGCGCCCCACGGCATGCTGGCGATGCGAGTAGTGATCATGCGCATCGTCAACGGAATGTCGCCGTCGGTGTATTCGTCATTCCATTCTTTGCCGCGAACCTCGATCGAAACGGGTTTGTCATCCTTGGCGTTGAGATAGGGATTGACCGCAAACGCTGAGTCCGCGAGGAAGATCGACATCGTCGCAACGACAAAAACCGTCGGGGTTTTCATGCGCGGATGTTAACAGGAGTTGGCTTGACACTGCAGCTTAG
>QHOZ01000139.1 GCA_003219495.1 Verrucomicrobiota bacterium
GACGGCCGCGAAGGCTCGCGATTTTTTTACACGAAGACGGCGAAAGTGAACAAACGCGAGCACGCGGTGGAACGTTACTTGAAACTCGCGGAGCTGGCGGGCGCGCGCATTGGCGACGCGCTCCGTTGCCCATTGCCGACGGGCGACCCGCTCCCGCGCTTCGACGAATATCCGCCGTTCATTTTGTTGCACCCGTTCGCGCGCGGAAATGGAAAATCGCTCACCAATCGGATGATTGAGGAAATTTGCGCAGCGTTCGCGCCGACGCGCGTGGTCGTTGTTGGGAAAGCAAATCGCAAGATCGACATGGCGGACGTTGCTGAAAATTGCGTGGAGCTGACGAATCAAACTTCGCTCCTGCAATTGATCCGCCTGATTCGCGTCGCGAAATTCGTGATCAGCGTGGACAGCGGTCCGATGCACATTGCCGCGGCGACGAACGACAAACTGTTATCGATCCACACCTGGACGAATCCGCGGCGCGTCGGTCCTTACAATCCCGACGCGTGGGTTTGGAAACACGGGACCATCGTGCGCGTGAGCGACTTGGAGAACACAAAACTCAAACGCCGCGGCCGCCCGTTTAGATCCAAAGACGTTCCCGCGATCGTCGAGCTGATTCGCCCGCTCGTGCCGATCGATCCGATGCTGGCCTAGCGCTTGGTCGCGTTGGCGCGCTGCTGCAACACGAATTCCGCAAGCGGCAGATCGCGCGGATAAGTGACCTTGAAATTGAAATCGTAATTCGGGACGAGAATTATTTTGTGGCCAAGAAGCTCCACTGCCGAAACTTCATCCGTGACTGAGAGTTTTTCACTCGCAACGACTTCGTAAGCTTTCTCGAGCAGCTTTCGCTCGAACACTTGCGGGGTTTGCATCCCGAAGATACCGCGACGGTCGACCGATTCTTTCACGGCAAGATCCGCATCCGCGCGCTTCAACGTGTCATTGACCGGTTCGGCAAGAGTGGCCGCGCCATTTGCTTTCGCGGCTTCAAACACGCGCTCGATCTTTTCCGGCGTGATCATTGGCCGGGCCGCGTCGTGCACCGCAATGTATTTCGATTTTGAATCGACGTGGTCCAATCCGGCGCGAACCGAATCGCTCCGCGCCGCGCCGCCTTCGATGATGTGTTTTACTTTCGTCGGTTTGCCAATCAACTTTCGCAATTCGGCGAGACTGTCCGGGCGCCCGACCAAAATAATTTCGTCCACGCACTTCGTGTTTTCAAAAGCGGCGATCGTGTGCGCGATGACCGGTTTGCCGCTAACCAGCGCGAATAATTTGTCGAAACCCATTCGTTCGCTCCTTCCGGCGGCGACGATGATCACGGTTAGCATCAGGGCAATTGTTTTTGCACTTCCGCGCTGAGCGTTTTGCCGTCCGCCCGGCCCGCGACTTTCGGCTGCAATGCTTTCATCACCGCGCCCATTTGCGCTTTCGAGGTCGCGCCTACTTCGGCAATTGTTTCGCGCACAATTTTCGAAAGCTCGTCCGCGCTCATCTGTTGGGGCAAATACGATTGCAAGATCGACAATTCGTCTTTTTCTTTCGCCGCAAGCTCGGCGCGGCCGCCTTTTTCAAAACTCTCGATCGAATCCTGGCGTTGCTTCACTTGTTTCCGGATGACTTGAGTTGCGTCGCCATCGCTCAATTGCCCTTGTGCGCCCACTTTTTCGATCGCGGCATTCATGATCGCGGCTTTGAGCATTCGCAAAACGGCGAGCTTCATCGCGTTTTTCTCGCGCATTGCGGTTTTCAGATCGTCATCGACTCGTTGGGCAAGACTCACAAAAGAAAACTACGACGTTGAATTGCGATTGTCGATCTTAGCCGACGCGAAGCCGTTCGGCGCACGCTGTCACCGAACTGACGTCGCTCGCCGAAACAACCTCGGCATCTTTGCGTGTTCGTTTCAACAAGCCTGCGAGCACGCCGCCCGGTCCGAGCTCGACAAACAAATCGCAGCCGAGTCCTCCGAGACGCTCGATGCAATCGACCCATCGCACCGCGCTCGTGACTTGATCCTGCAATGTTTGTCGAATTTCGGGCAGTGTTTTCACTTCCTGACCGGTCACGTTGCTGATCACCGGAAATTCCGGCGATTGCATCTGCACTTCGAGCAGCGCGGCCCCAAGTTTTTGAAATGCGCTGTCCATCAAGCGCGAATGATACGCGCCGGCAACGTTCAACATCGTCGCGCGCCGAATGCCGTGCTCCTTCGCGAGCGCAACCGCGGCTTCGACTTTCGCCAGCTCACCGGAAATGACGATCTGACCGGGCGAGTTGATGTTCGCAACGTCGACGTCTTCTTCGTCCGCAAGTTGGCGCACCGAATTTTCATCCGCGCCGATCATCGCGGCCATTCCGCCGGTCGTAGCGGCGCATGCTTCATCCATGAAAATTCCGCGTTGTTGCACAAGCTTCAGGCCGTTTTCGAAATCAAATGTGCCAGCGGCGGCGTGCGCAGTGAGCTCGCCTAACGACAAGCCGGCCGCGCCGACGATCAGAAATTCTCCGCCCGAGAGCTCGCGCAAAATCAACAAGCAGGCAAGACCATGAACAAACAGCGCCGGTTGGCAGTTCGAAGTTTTCGTTAGCTCTTCGAGCGGACCGTTCCACGCGATCTCGCTTAATTTGCGGCCGAGAATTTCATCCGCGTGCCGAAACAACTCCGCCGCGACTGGAAATTCCGCGGCCAAATCTTTTCCCATGCCGACGGCCTGCGCGCCCTGGCCGGCAAACATCAGCGCTATCTTCTTCGCCATGTTTTCACCATGAGCCGTGAATGGCGCGTTTCAATTCCAAATTTAGGCTTGCACGCGCAAGGTCACTCGGCAGCGTAGATGAATTGTGGCGACCACAGTGCGCGAATTTGAATCGCCTGATCCGGTGACGCGAGTCGCGGCGGAAGACGCCAAGCTCCGCGAACAAACGGATCACGACATTGGCGAGAAGATGATTCTCAACATGGGTCCGTCGCATCCGGCGACGCATGGCGTCTTGCGTCTCGTGCTCGAGCTCGACGGCGAAATCATCACCAAAGCGACACCCGACGTCGGCTATTTGCATCGCGGTGACGAAAAAATCGCCGAGAACATGCAATACAACCAGTTCGTGCCGTACACCGACCGGCTCGATTATCTCGCGCCGCTCGCGAACAACGTTGCTTACGCGCTCGCGGTCGAAAAATTAATGAATTGGGAAATTCCGCCGCGCGTAAAAGCGATTCGCGTGATTTGCTGCGAGCTTTCGCGCATTTCGTCGCACTTGATGGGACTAGGCGCGATGGCGCTCGATCTCGGCGCCATGACCGCTTTTCTTTATTCGTTCACGCAGCGCGAAAAAATTTACGACCTCAGCGAATTGCTAACCGGCGCGCGTTTCACCACCTCTTACACCCGCGTCGGCGGACAAATTCGCGATCTCGATCCGAAATTCATTCCGCAGCTGCGCGACTTTCTCGATCGGTTCGGCCCGGCGCTCGACGAGATGGACGCTTTGCTCACGCGCAATCGCATTTTTGTCGATCGAACGAAAGACGTTGGCGTGATCGCGAAAGAACGCGCGATCGCTTACGCGCTTTCCGGCCCGAATTTGCGCGGCAGCGGAATCGAACACGATTTGCGCCGCAAACATCCGTATCTCGATTACGAGCAATACGATTTCGAGGTCGTCATCGGCAGCGCGGGCGATTGTTACGATCGTTACCTCGTGCGCGTTCAGGAGATGCGCGAGAGCGCGAAAATTTTACGGCAAGTCATTGAGAAATTACCCGGCGGGCCGATCAACGTGGCCGATTGGAAGAACATGACTCCGCCGAAGTCGCACGTGATGACGAAAATGGAAGAGCTGATTCATCACTTCATCGTCGTAACCGAGGGATTAAAAGCGCCTCCGGGAGAAATTTATTTCGCCGCCGAAAATCCGAAGGGCGAGCTCGGCTTTTACATCAACAGCCGTGGCGGCGGCGTTCCTTATCGCTTGAAGATCCGCGCCCCGTCATTTGTGAACTTGAGCATCTTGCCGGAAATTTTGCCCGGACACATGATCGCCGACGTGCCCGCGGTGCTCGGAAGTCTGGACTTTGTCATGGGCGAATGCGACAGATGAATATGTCGATCTTACGAAAAATTTCGCGACTGTTCCTCGTTCTCTTTGTGTTCGTTTCAATTTCTTGCGTCGGCCGTCGACTGACCAAGGCGAATGTGGATGAGGTTTCCGAAGGAATGTCGAAGAAGCAGGTGGAATCGATCCTTGGTCCGCCGACAGAGCTCGATAACAAGGATTTCCTGATCTTGAAGAAGACGACTTACCTTTATCGCCAGGGCAAAGATACGGTGACAATCGTTTTCAAGGACGACAAAGTCTCGGAGAAGCAAAGCACTCTAACCGACTAATCGCGCCCGTGGACTCGACGAGCACACGCGTTCCCGCCGAGTTGGAGCGAAGAATGGACGAAGCGATCGGACATTATCCGTCCGATCAGAAACGCAGCGCCGCGCTCCCGCTTCTGCATTGTTGGCAGGAGCATTTTGGCTTTCTCGATGACAACGCAGTCACCTGGATCGCGGCAAAGCTTGGCCTGCAGCCGATCAACATTCTCGAGCTCGTCACCTTTTATCCGATGTTGCGCGAAAAACGCGCGGGCAAAACGCACATTCGCGTTTGCCGAACGCTCAGCTGCGCGATGGCCGGAAGTTATCGCGTCATGGAAAATCTCTGCGCCGCCACCGGCATTCAGCGCAAAACGGATCATAACGGCATGCACACGCCGGTGTCCGTCAGCGCCGACGAAAATTACAGCATCGAGTTTGTGGAATGTCTCGCGAGTTGCGGCACCGCGCCGGTTTGCATGGTGAACGATGCGCTGCACGAAAATGTGCAGACAGAAAACGCGGCCGCGATTCTTGATGAGCCCGCAACGAAATTCATTCATGAGCCGCATCCGCTCGAGCACCGGCTGATTTTCAAAAACATCGGCCGCAAAAAGTGGAAGATCGACATCGACACTTACCTCGAGGACGGCGGCTACGAAGATTTGAAAGCGGCCGTGAAAATGTCGCGCGCACAGATCGTGAACGAAGTGAAAACGTCCGGATTGCGCGGGCGCGGCGGCGCGGGATTTCCAACCGGCGTGAAGTGGAGCTTCATCAAAGCGGACGAAAAGAAAGACGTCTATCTCATTTGCAACGCGGACGAATCGGAGCCGGGCACGTTCAAGGACCGCTACATTATCCACGAAGATCCACACCAGTTGCTCGAGGGCATCGCGATCTCCTGCTTCGCTCTCGGTGTCCACACCGCGTACATATATATAAGGGGCGAATTCCCGGAGGGGGCGCGCATCCTTGAGAACGCGATCGAGGAAGCGCGCAAAAAGAGGTTCCTCGGCAAAAACATCCTCGGCTCAAAGTTCGATCTCGAGATTTATATTCACCGAGGCGCAGGCGCTTACATTTGCGGCGAGGAAACGGGCTTGATCGAATCGCTCGAAGGCAAGCGCGCATATCCGCGGATCAAGCCGCCGTATTTTCCGGCGGTCCTCGGCCTCTACATGTGCCCGACGATCGTGAACAACGTCGAAACGTTGTGCGCGGTGAAACACATCATCGCGATGGGCGGCGCAAAATACGCGCAGCTCGGTCGTCCGAATAACACCGGCACGCGCGTCGTTTGCGTGAGCGGCGACGTCGAGCGCCCCGGTTATTTCGAGATCGAAGTCGGCAAAGTGACGATGGGCCAGTTGATTTACGAAATGGCCGGCGGTGTAAGATTCGGCCGACGATTGAAAGCCGTTATTCCGGGTGGCAGCTCCGCGAAAGTTTTGCGCGCAGACGAGCGATTCAAGATTAAACAAAAACAAGCCGATGGATCGACAATCGAACAAGAGATGTCGATCGACGAATTGCCGATGGATTTCGACACGCTCGCCGCGGCCGGATCGATGGCCGGCTCGGGCGGCGTGATCGTGCTCGACGACGCGCGCGACATGGTTTGGGTGCTCAACAACATCAACGAGTTTTACGCACACGAATCGTGCGGGCAGTGCACGCCCTGCCGTGAAGGCTCGCTTTGGATGAAAAAAATCACCGACCGCATGCTGCAAGGCGGCGGAGTGACGGAAGATCCGCGCACATTGAAAACGATCGGCGATAACATTGCGGGTCGAACGATCTGCGCGTTCGGAGAAGCGTGCGCGTGGCCGACGCAAAGTTTCGTTGAGAAATTCCCGGACGAGTTCGCCGCTTATAGTCGCAAATCCGTTCCGCCACCGCTGCCGCCGGAAAAAACACCGGGAGAATTAATTGCGCGCGAAACAATTCCGACAAGTCCCCTCGCCCACGATCCCGGTTGGGAAAAAGCCGGCGCCGACTCCGTGATTTGATATGGCCGACGACAAATCCAGCGCGCCGCCAATGTTCAACGTCCAGATCGACGGCGTGTGGCATCAATTTCCGAAAGGCACGCGCGTGATTGAAGCGTGCGCGCAAGCGGGCGTTTATATTCCGCGTTATTGCTATCACAAGAAGCTGAGCTCACCCGGCAATTGCCGAATGTGTTTGATCGAGATGGGCATGCCGCGCATGGGCCCGGATCGAAAACCGGAGCTCGGCGCGGACGGCAAGCCGATCATCAATTGGATGCCGCGCCCGCAAATTTGTTGCGCGCAGGACGTCGCGGAAGGAATGGGCGTCCGCACAGATTCGCCGCTCGTGCAGGAATGCCGCAAAGGCGTGATGGAATTTTTATTGATCAATCACCCGCTCGACTGCCCCATTTGCGATCAAGCGGGCGAGTGTGAGCTCCAGGAATTCAGCGTTGAGTACGGCAACGCCGGCTCGCGCTTTCTCGAAAACAAAGTCAAAAAACCGAAAGCGGTGCAAATCGGACCGCGCGTCACACTGGACGATGAGCGCTGCATCCTTTGCTCGCGCTGCATTCGCTTTTGCAGCGAGATCGTGAAAGACGACGTCCTCGGTTTTGTCGATCGCGGCAGTCACACCGTTTTGACCGCGCATCCGGGCAAACGTTTGGAAAATAATTATTCGCTCAACACGGTCGACATCTGCCCGGTCGGCGCGCTGACTTCGACTGACTTTCGATTTGAAATGCGCGTGTGGTTTTTGAAAGAAACAAAAAGCATCTGCACGAGCTGCGCCACGGGGTGCAACACGATCATCGGATCGCGCGAAGATATCGTCTATCGGCAGACCCCGCGCGAGAATGACGCCGTGAATTCCTCCTGGATGTGCGATTTCGGCCGCCTCAATTACAAATATCTCGAAGCGGACAATCGTCTGCTGGAGCCGCAAGTTCTAAGCGGGATGCAACCGACCGTCGTTGATTGGAAAACGGCGATCAATCAGGCCGCGCTCCAACTGCGGCAATGTTACGGCGCGAGCGTTGCCATCATCGCATCGGGCCGAATGACGAACGAAGAGCTTTGGCTCACCAAGAAAATCGCGGACTCGCTCGGTGCTGCTTACATCGACATCCTCCCGCGAGTCGGACCGGGCGACGATATTTTGCTGAGCAGGATTCGGAATCCGAACACCATTGGCGCACGATTGATTCTTGATCTCGACGGCGAACCCGGCGCAAAGCTCAGCGCAATCGCTCGCGGTGTGAAATCCGGCGAGATCCGCGCGCTGCTTGTACTCGGAGAAAATCCAATCAAGTGCGCAATTGGAACTGAACACTTAACAAATCTGCCGGTGTTCATCGCGATGGACATTTTGTCGAATGCTGCGACCGAGCACGCGACGGTGTTGCTCCCCGCGTCGGGATTCGCGGAAAAGCGTGGCTCGATGATTAACGGTGAAGGGCGCTTGCAACGATTGAATCGCGCGGTGCGCCCGCCGGGAAATGCGCGCGACGATTGGGAGATTTTGCGCGACCTGCTTCAAGCGCTCGGCGGCAGCAATGGACTTTATTCGATCGATGATGTCTTTCGTCAGATGAGCGCAGAAATTCCGGAGTTGCACGGATTGACGCTCAGCAAAATCGGAGATCTCGGTGTGCAGGTTACGAAAGCGGACAAATCGCCGCCGCCACCGGTTGATCCCAAGGAACACGACATCGAAGAAGCCGAAGCGAAACGGCCACCGGGAAGATAAGATCGACATGGATTATTTTTTCATCGGCACATCTTTCCTGAAAATTGTTTGCCTGCTCGGGTTCCTCCTGGGGCTGATGAACTACGCGGTTTACGCGGAGCGCCGCGTCAGCGCGTTCATGCAAGATCGCCTCGGTCCGAATCGCGTCGGATTCGCCGGCTTGCTTCAACCGATCGCAGACGCTGGAAAATTTTTATTCGGTGATTCCGTTCGGGAGCACGTTGTTCGGCGTGCCGATGGTTATCGCCGACATCAACGTCGGAATTTTGTTTGTCTTCGCGATCGCGTCGTTAGGCGTTTATGGAATCGTGCTCGGCGGCTGGGCGTCGAATTCCAAATATCCGTTTCTCGGCGGCGTGCGCTCCAGTTCGCAAATGATTTCCTACGAGCTTTCGCTTGGCCTCGCCGCGATCCCGGTTTTTCTGCTCGTCGGCAATTTGCGCCTCACGAGCGTCGTTCAATATCAGATCGATAACGGCTGGTTGGTCGCGCCATTCGTCGGCGACTGGACCAACCCCGGAAAATGGCTGCTCGCCATTCCGATGTTCATTTCGTTCGTCGTTTTCACAATCGCGATCCTCGCGGAAACGAACCGTCTGCCGTTCGATCTGCCCGAAGCGGAGCAGGAGCTCGCGGGCGGTTATCACACCGAATACGCGTCGATGAAGTTTGGATTGTTTTTCCTCGGTGAGTACATCGCAATGATCACCGGCTCGGGAATCATCACCACGCTTTTTCTCGGCGGCTGGCATTTTCCCGGAATTCCCGATGGCTCGCACGGTTGGATTTTCGGCGTACTCAACATTGCCGTCTTTTTCGCCAAGGTTTGCGCGCTGATTTTTTTCATGATGTGGATCCGCTGGACGCTGCCGCGTTTTCGCTGGGACCAATTGATGCGACTCGGCTGGCTGTTTTTCTTTGAGATTGCGCTCGTGAATATTTTCGTGGTCGCGATCATCCTCGCTTACTTCAAACTCTAATGCCGATCACAGTTCCAAGACCGAATTTAAACTGGCGCGAACGAATGTTCCTGCCCGCGATCGCGGCCGGACTCGCCATCACTTGGAAACATTTCATGAAAATGATTTTCCGGCGCACGAAGGTGACAATGCAATACCCGGAAGAGAAATGGGACAGCAATCTGCCCGAGCATTATCGCGGCGCGCCTGCGCTCGTGCGCGACAGCGACGGCCGCGTGCGTTGCGTTGCCTGTCAGCTTTGCGAATTCATTTGCCCGCCGCGCGCGATCAAAATTATTCCGGGCGAGATTGTGCCCGGCGATCGGTTCCGCAAAGTCGAAAAATACCCTAACGAGTTCGACATCGACATGATCCGCTGCATTTACTGCGGCATGTGCGAGGAGGTCTGCCCCGAGCAAGCCATCTATCTCCGCAAAGATTATGCGATCACCGGATTCACGCGCGAAGAAATGGTGCACCACAAAGACAAATTGCTCGAGATCGGCGGCGTCATGCACGGCGTCGTCTTGAAATGGAATTCAAAGAAGTGAAGACCGATTTCGAATCTCAAATTTCCTGATGTTTCCGATTCTTTTTTGGCTCTTCTCTTTGATGATGCTCGTGTTCGGCGCGGCCGTAATCGTCAATCGTAATCCCGTCGCCAGCGCGTTAAGTCTTGTCGTCTGTTTCCTGGCGCTCGCCGCGCTCTTCATGTCGCTTGACGCGTTTTTCATCGGCATCATTCAAATGCTCGTCTACGCCGGCGCAATCATGGTGCTTTTTTTGTTCATCATCATGTTGCTCGATTTGCGCGCGGAAGAGCTGCGCAAAATCAACTGGATCGCTACCGCCGGCGGCGCCGCGGTTGCCTTCGCGCTCTTCGTCGAAATCGCCTCCGTCGTTGGGAGTTTGAAAATTGCGAAGCAACCATTTCCGCCGCTCGCTAGATCGACATCGGACGACGTGCATCACATCGGATTTTTACTTTTTGGAAATTACACGTTGCCGTTTCAGATCATCGGCATCGTGATTCTGGTCGCCACGGTCGGCGTGGTGATGCTCAGCCGCCGCGAAACCCCCTGACATGATTACGCTCGGCCATTATCTCATCGTTAGCGGGACTCTCTTCACCATTGGATTCGCAGGCGTGATGCTGCGCCGCAACATCATTGTCATCTTGATGGCCCTCGAGCTCATGCTCAACGCCGCGAATCTTTCGCTCGTCGCCTTCTCCCGTTTCAATGTCGATCCAACCGGCGCGCCCAATTACAACGCGCAGATTTTTGTTTTCTTTATCATCACCGTCGCCGCAGCCGAAGTGGCGGTCGGTCTGGCGATTGTTGTTGCGCTGTTTCGGCTTCGCCAAACCACGCACGTCGAAGACATCAGCACGCTTAAGTTTTGAGATTCACCAACAACAGTTTTCTACCGTGGCTCGTCTTGCTGCTGCCGTTCAGCTCGGCGGTGGTGATAGCGTTCTTTACGCGGCGTTGGAAAACTCTCAGCAGTTTCATTTCCGTTGCCGCGGTGCTCGGAAGTTTGGTGTGCAGCTACGTTATCTTTCAACGAACCGACATTTCGACACCTGAAATCAATTGGATCGACATCCGCGGGATTTTTCACGTTCCGATCGGCTTCGTTCTCGATGATCTCAGCCGCTTGATGTTGCTCGTCGTCTCCGGTGTCGGCGCGTTGATCCACATTTACTCGTTAGGCTACATGCGCGACGACTCCGGCAAGTCCCGTTACTTCGCCGCGCTTTCCCTCTTCATGTTCGCAATGCTCGGCATTGTCCTCGCGAACAATTTCGTGATGATGTTCATCTTCTGGGAACTCGTTGGTTTCACGTCCTATCTGCTAATCGGCCATTGGTTCGAGCGCGACTCGGCTGCGGAGGCCGCGAAGAAAGCGTTTATCACGACGCGCATCGGAGATTTCGGATTCATGATTGGAATCTTGATGGTCTGGATGGCGACCGGCTCCGTCGTGTTCGACGACATCGTTGCGCATTTATCGAAGATCACGAGCAACCCTGGCTTCCTAACGGCCGCGGCGATCTTGATTTTTTGCGGCGCGGTCGGCAAATCCGCGCAGTTCCCGTTGCACGTTTGGTTGCCGGACGCGATGGAAGGTCCAACGCCGGTGTCGGCGTTGATTCACGCGGCGACGATGGTCGCGGCCGGCGTGTACCTACTCGTTCGCGTCGCCTTCTTGATTCACGCGTCGCAGACCGCGCTCATGACCATCGCGTGGATCGGAACAATCACCGCGCTCCTCGGCGCGTTGATCGCGACGCAACAATCAGACATCAAACGAATTCTCGCGTACTCCACAATCTCGCAGCTCGGTTACATGTTCATGGCCGTCGGGCTCGCGTCGGACGAAGCGGCAATGTTTCATTTGTTCACGCACGCGTTTTTCAAGGCGCTGCTCTTTCTCGCGGCCGGGTCGGTCATCGTTGCGCTCCATCACGAGCAGAACATTTGGCAAATGGGCGGTCTGCGCTCGAAATTGAAAATAACGTTTGTCGTGTTCGCGGTCGGAGCGCTCGCGCTCATGGGAGTCCCGCCATTCAGCGGTTTCTTTAGCAAAGACGCAATCCTCGCGCTCGCTTACCAGCGTAACCTGCCGATTTTCGCGGTCGCCCTAACGACTGCGTTCCTGACCGCGTTCTACGTTTCGCGTCAGATCATTGTGGTTTTCTTTGGCAAAACCCGAAGCGAATCCGCGCGCAACGCCCACGAATCGCCGTTCGTCATGCTCGGCCCGTTGATGATCCTCGCTTTCTTCGCGCTCACCGCTGGTTGGCAAACGATCGCGGCGAATGTTCTCGTCGTGCCGCACGAAGGGGAAGCCGTTGCGATCGTCCCCGCGCTCGCGGTCGCTGCTCTGATTGCCGGGGCTGGACTCGCCTTTTGGATCTATCGCAAACGCGAGCGCGAAGTCCTCCATGTCGATCTTTTCCGCCGCTTGTTTTACATCGACAACTTTTACGCGTGGTTGATCGAGCACACGCAGGAGTTGCTCGCGCGCATGTCGGCTTTTTTCGATCGATCACTCATCGAAGGCGTGGGAGTCCGCGGCGCGAGCGGTGCCGCGTTTGGATTCGGGTCGATCCTGCGCCTCTTCCAAGTCGGTAATCTTCAGGCTTACGCATTCCTCTTCGGTTTGGGAATCGTCGCGCTGATTTATTTCGTCATTTTCCGCTAATGCTTCTCTTTCTCGTTCTCTGCCCGATTGTCGCCGCGATTGTGATCATTCTCGGCGGACCGGTTCGGCTCACCGCGCTCGCGGCCGCGCTCTTGAATTTGGCGGCCGCACTTTTTCTCTTCCTTCAATTCGACCGGGTCGGGACCGGTTTTCAATTCGTCACGTCCTTCGTCGTTTCGAGCGACTGGCGCATTCATTTCACGCTCGGCGTCGACGGCTTGAGCCTCCTCATGCTGTTGCTCGCCACCATCGTCACGGTCGCGGCCATTTGGTTTGCCGGAAAGATCGAAAACTACGAGCGCGCATTCTACGCCTCGCTTCTCCTTATTTCCGGCGGCGCGATCGGCGCCTTCGCATCGCTCGATCTCTTTTTCTTTTACGCGTTCCACGAGCTCGCACTCATTCCGACGTTTCTGCTCATCGGAATTTGGGGAACCGGAAATCGCGTCCGCGCCGCGTGGAAGATCACGATTTATCTCACGCTCGGCAGTTTCATTTTACTGATCGGGTTGATTCTCCTTTATCAGAGCGTGCCGCCACCTGAGCGGAGCTTCGATATTCGCGAGCTGCAACAGTCGATCGCGGTTCATCCGCTCGCCGCGCCGGATCAACGCCACATTTTTCTTTTGTTGCTCGTCGGTTTCGGCGTTTTGATCTCGCTCTTTCCATTTCATTCGTGGGCGCCCGAAGCCTACGCCTCCGCGCCGGCGCCGGCCGCAATGTTGCACGCGGGCGTTTTGAAAAAGTTTGGCCTGTATGGATTGCTCCGGCTCGCAATTCCGATGCTGCCCGAGGGCGCGCATTATTGGATGTACCTGCTCGCGATTCTTCTGCTCGGAAACATTATTTACATCGGACTCGTCACGATCGCGCAAAAGCAGCTCGATTGGATGCTGGGCTACTCCAGCGTGATGCACATGGGCTACATCTTTCTCGGGATCGCGAGTGCGAACGTTCTTGGAACAACCGGCGCCGCCGTGCTTATCTTCGCGCACGGACTTTCCATCGCGTTGCTCTTTGCAATCGCGGGCGAGATCCGAAACCGCACCGGCACCCTCGCGTTCAGTGATCTTGGCGGTCTTGGCAAAGTCATGCCGTTTGCCGGACTGGCTTTTGGTTTCGCTGCGTTCGCGGCCGTTGGTCTGCCGGGATTCGCGAACTTCGCTTCCGAGATCATGATTTTCTTCGGCGCGATCCGGAACGGTTGGGACATGCAACAGTTCCATTTTTTCCAATTCGCCACGGTGCTCGCGCTTTGGGGCGTCGTGATCTCGACCGTCTACATCCTGCGCGCTTATCGATCGACGTTCATGGGCACAATCAATGAGCGCTGGAGCAACCTTGTCGATCTTCGCACTGCGCTCAGAATTCCGGTCGCGTTGTTAATCGCGGGCCTGCTCTGGTTTGGATTTTTCCCGCAAACGGTTGTGCAGCTCGTCACGCCGATCTTCACCACGTATTTCACAGCTGCAAAATGATTGCGATTCCGCCGCCTCAGCTTGAAATCGACGTGCTCGTCCTCGGCATGGCGATTCTGATTCTCGAAGCGTTCACAACCAAGATCGACAAGCGCATTTTCGCTTACGCCGGGATTGTGGGCTTAACGCTCGTGCTAGTCGCAGGTTTCTTTCTCGCGCCTGCGCCAGCCGCTGCGGAAGCAACTCCGCTTTGGAATTTTTACACCGCTGATGCGCTCGCGATCTTTTTCAAACGATTCATGCTTGTGACGACGATCATTGTTCTCGCGATGATGATCGACTACGCGCCGGCTGTGCGTGTTCAGGACAATCGCTCTTCGAGTCTCGGCGAGTTTTTCTCCCTCCCCCTGCTCACCTGCGCCGGCCTAATGTATTTAGTTTCGGCGATCGATTTTATTTTTATCTTCGTCGCGCTCGAGCTCGTCACGATTTCCTTTTTCGTGCTCGTCAGTTTCCCGCGCCGCAATGCCGTCGCGCTCGAAGCTGGCATCAAATATCTGATTCTTGGCGCGCTCTCAACCGCCTTTTTGGTTTACGGCGTCACCTGGATCTTTGGCGTGACCGGCGAAACGAATTTGCAACGAATTGCGACCGCGTTCGCCAGCGGAAAGATCGACAATCACGCGGCCAGCTTCGGTGCGGTCCTCGTGATTGTCGGGCTCGGATTCAAGATCGCCGCGGTTCCATTTCAAATTTGGGTGCCGGATGTTTATCAAGGCGCGCCGACGCCGGTGACCGCGTTTCTCTCGGTCGCGTCAAAAGCCGCCGGGTTTGTAGTTCTCCTGCGCGTGCTCCAGCCGTTCCTGATCCTGCCGCACATGCAATCACTCGTCGTGGTCATCGCGCTACTCACCGTTCTTTATGGAAATCTCGCCGCGCTGCCGCAGAACAATCTGAAGCGACTGCTCGGTTACTCCAGCATCGCGCACGCAGGTTACCTTCTGATTGGAGTCGCATGCTTTGACGGTCCCGCCGTCGTTTTTTATCTCGTCGCCTACTTGCTCATGACCCTTCTCAGTTTTGCAATCATGATCCCGGTTGTCGGATCATCCGGTGAAGAAATTTCGAATTTCGACGGGCTCGCCAAACGCGCGCCCTTTCTCGCTTTCGGAATGCTGCTCGCGATGGCGTCGCTCGCCGGCGTTCCGTTTACCGCCGGATTTTTCGGAAAGTTCGCGATCTTTGCGAGCGCAATCGCCCACAATCAAATTTTACTCGTTGTCGCCGGCGTGCTCACCGTTGCGTGCGGCTTTTATTATTACCTCAAAGTCGTGCGCGCGATGTATTGGCAGCCGAGCGCTGCGCAGGAACCCGTTCGAATCAGCATGCTCTCGCGCGTGATCATGATTCTGCTGATGATCGCAACGATTCTCTTCGGCGTTTATCCCCAACCGGTCCTGAACGCGATGAAATCAAACGGCGCCGGCGCCGTTGCAAGATCGACATCGAACCGTTGAGCAGACCTAGTCGCTCAGCTCGACGTTCCAGTAAGCAAGATCGACAAAGTGTCGCCAGCTTTCGTGCTGCGGCGCGTTGAACGTGACGTGCAGGAACGGCCGCCACTTCGGCCGTTTCGGTTTTCGAATCAACGCCATCTGCGCTTCCCGCGGCAATCGATTTCCTTTGCGCGTGTTACAAGGAATGCACGAACAAACGACATTCTCCCAAGTCGTGGTCCCGCCGCGATCGCGCGGCACCACGTGATCGAGATTGAGGTCGTTCCGATCGAACAGGTGACCGCAATACTGACAAGTGTTCTTGTCCCGCTCGAAAACATTGTGGCGAGTGAACTTCACTTCCTTTTTCGGTAGGCGATCAAAAAAGAGAAGCACGATCACGCGCGGGATGCGGATTTTCCACGAGATTGTCTGTACCAATTCGTGATCCGGCGCGTTGTTCGAAAAATCGCGCCAGCTTTCGAAATCGTGCGTGAGGAAATTGTTCGTATCATCCGAGGACACGACATGCGCGTGGCCGGCATACACGAGCGAGAAGGCGCGACGCGCCGAGCAGATGTTGACCGCCTGCCAGAGGCGATTCAGCACCAGGACCTGAGTGTTTAGTAACGACTGCAAGGTTTTCCCTCCTGCTGTTTTACCACCTTTTCGGTGGAAAGTGGCGCGAAATTATCACTCTGGTTTTTCGTTGTCAACGGGCAGGCCGGGCCGGGCCTCGCGTGGCAGCACGCTTCATGAAGTTCCCCGGAAGCTTCTTTTCATCGTCCGGGGCTGCGCCGGCCGCTACGCCAAGATCCTGCTCATCTTCAGGGAGGAACTGTTTGAACCGATTCTTATCGATGGCCTTCATGAAGGCCTCATGCGGCGTGACCGTTCCGCCTTGCAGATGAGCATTGATCGCGTCGTCCATGAATTGCATTCCCTGCGCCTTACCGGAAACGATCACGTCCTGAAGTTTTTGTGTCGCGCCTTCGCGAATAATTGCGGAGACGGCGGGATTCGAGATCAAAATCTCATTCACCGCGACGCGCCCTGAGCCGTCCGCCTTTTTCATGAGTAACTGCGCGAGAACGCCACGCAGCGAGTTCGCCAACATCGCGCGCGCCTGCGGCTGACGCGCCGCCGGAAAAACGTCGACCATTCGATCAACCGTCTTGCGCGCATTGTTCGTGTGCAGCGTTCCGAAAACGAGGAGTCCGGTCTCTGCCGCGGTCAGTGCGAGCGAAACCGTTTCCAAATCGCGCATTTCGCCGACGAGCACAATGTCCGCGTCTTCGCGGAGCGCCGCCTTGAGTGCAACGGGAAACGATTCGGAATCGCTCGGAACTTCGCGCTGCGTAATGATGCTGCGTTTGTTGTCGTGCACGAACTCGATCGGCTCCTCGATCGTCACGATGTGCCGAGAGTAATTTTCGTTGATGTAATCAATCAGCGCCGCAAGGGTCGTCGATTTTCCGGAACCGGTCGGACCAGTGACGAGCACGAGGCCGCCGCGCAAATGCGCGAACTCTTTTGCGACGAGCGGAATGCCAAGTTGTTCGAGGGTTGCGATTTTTGTCGGAATCAATCGGAAGACCGCGCCGTAACCGTGCGCTTGCTTCAAATAATTGCAGCGAAAGCGCGACGCCGCGTCCATTTCGTAGGCGAAATCCAGATCGCCGCGCTCATCGAAACTCTTCCAGTTCCGATCGCCACAAACCTCACGCAACATCGACATCGTCTCTTCGTGCGTCAGCGGTGCTTCGCGAATCGGCGCGACGTCGCCGTGCTTCCGCATCTTTGGCGGCTGCCCTTCGCCGATGTGCAAATCGGAGCCGCCGTCGCTGACGATCACTTTTAGAAATTGATCGAGCGCCGCCATTTCAGGTTGCCAATCGCGATTTCACTTCCTGTTTTTGTTCCGAACGTGCGTACGCTTCTTCGGCGGTGATCAACCCGCGGCTGGCAAGATCGACAAGCGCGTCGTCCATCAGCTGCATCCCCTGCTTCTTGCCGGTCTGAATAATTCCCGGCAGCATGAATGTTTTCGCTTCGCGAATCACGTTCGCGACCGCGGGAGTGTTCGTGAGAATTTCGAGCGCGAGCACGCGCCCTTTGCCGTCCGCGCGCGGAATCAATTGCTGACTAATCACGCCACGCAGCGATTCACTCACCATGATGCGAATTTGCTCCTGTTGATCCGGTGGAAAAACATCGAGCAAACGATCGAGCGTTCGCGAAGCGTTTCCGGTGTGCAGCGTTCCCAAAACCAAATGGCCCGTCTCGGCGGCGGTGATTGCCAGCGAGATCGTTTCCAAATCGCGCATTTCGCCGACCATAATCACATCCGGATCTTCGCGAAGCGCGCCGCGGAGCGCGGCCGCGAATGAGCGTGTGTGCGTGTGCACTTCGCGTTGCGTGATGTGACAACCTTTCGCCTGAAGCACGTACTCAATCGGATCCTCGAGCGTAATAATGTGCTCGCGCCGCTCGATGTTCACCTGCTCGACCAACGACGCAAGCGTTGTCGATTTTCCGCTTCCGACCGATCCCGTAACGAGGATCAATCCATTTTGATAACGCGTCAGAAGCTTCAGATGCTCGGGCAAGCCGAGCTGGTCCATCCTTCGCACATTGGTGTTGATGATGCGGAAAACGAGATCCACCCCGAGCCGCTGGCGCACGACGCTCGTGCGATAACGGCCGAAATTGTTCGCATAAGCGAAATCGGCATCGCCGCGCTCATTCAAGAGCGCTTTCTGTTGATTCGAAAGAAACGCTTCGGCGAGCGCGAGTGTTTGCTGGGAACTGAAACGCGGCGCGTCGGGCCATATCGGCTGAAGCGTTCCATGCAATCTCCAGATCGGCGGAGCGTTTACGCCAAGATGAATGTCCGAAGCGCCCGCCGCCAGACCGGCCGCTAAATATTCGTCGACGTGCGAAAGCGGATGCGACGCGGGAGTTGTCGATCTTTCAGGCATGGCGCGCCGCGATTGTTACGCAGAGCGAGCGAGCACGTAAACTCAAAAGCCTTTCGGCCCGATTCGGCTGCGCGGGGCAGAGGTGCCAAATTTCTTCGCGACCGCGTTCATGACCATCGGCTTAAGCAAAGTCGCCGCAATGCGGAGCGCGCCGAGCAGGAACCCGGTCTCCAGCAGCGCGCTTTTGGTTTTGGTCCCCTTGCGACCAACATCGACGACGACTTTTTTCTTCCGAGTGACCATTGCCGTAATGATCAAGCCGACCGCGATCGCGCCGACAATCCACGGCACCGGCTCGCGCTTAACCGATCGCCGGATTTTCTTCGGAAAATCCATTTCGTCGCGGACGCGATTCAACCGCGTCGCGAGATCGTCCCGTGAACGCGCGATCTCTGTTTTCAGCTCGGCCTTTGATTTGTATCCAGATTTTTTAGCCATTCTCGATCCTTCTTTAGTTCGGCCGTGGTCTCGCGGAAGATTGGATTTTTAATTCGACCGAGCGCGACCACCACAAGAATCAGCGCGATCAAAATGTGCAACGCCGCCGTGTCCAACGCGATCCACACCCAGGATGTGTTTGTCCAGTGCGCGATCGCGACAACGCCGCCCACTAGCAGGAACACGTAGCCGAACGCAAAAAATAAAAGCGCCGCGACGAGGCAAATCGCCACGACCAAAAACTGGATCGCGGCCGCTTTGGATTCCGTCGCGAAAAGCGCCGCGCGACTTTCGAAAAAATCCGCGAGCGCAGCCGCAAGCGCGACGACACTGCCAATCAAGCCCGCCCGGCGCGGACGACTTCCCAACGGCGACGGTTCGCCAGCCATTCAGTAACCGATCGGGATCAGCGACGGAAAATCAGCCCGAGGACAAACCCAACGCCGAGTGCGGTGAAGATTGCCTTGGTCGGATTTTCGCGAACGTATTGTTCCGCGTCTTCCTGAAACGTTCGGGCGCGAGTTTTCGCATCGCCCAATACGTCTTCGGCGCGACCGCGAGCGTCGGTCCATGCTTTCTCGGCTTTGCCGCGCGCATCATTCCAAGCTTGCTCGGCCTTGCCGCGATACTCGCCTGCGACCGCTCCTGCCGCATCGCGCAGATCCTCCGCCGCCTTGCGCGCGTGCATTTTGCTGCTCTCGAATTTGTTCTCCGGATCGCCCGTGGCAGATCCCCGCTGTGATTTATTTTCTTCAGCCATAAAAGTCCTCCGCTTTGATTTCGTTTTTTTCACTATGGGCGCGCTTACAGTTCTGAGCAAATCGCGCGCCGATTGTCCATCTTTGGATCACTCCATTTCATTCGACGAGACGACCGGCGTTATTGTTCGCGGAAAATGATCCGCGCCTTGGTTAGATCGTAAGGTGAAAGTTCCACCGAGACTTTGTCTCCCGGCACAATGCGAATGAAATGCTTGCGCATCTTGCCTGAAATATGAGCCAGCACATTGCGCTGACCGGCGAGATCGACGCGAAACATCGTCCCGGGCAAGACCTGGGTCACGGTTCCTTCCATGACGATCTGCTCTTCCTTCGGCATGGCGCCGAAATATATCAGCAACGCGCTCTGCCTCAAATGCGCTTACTCGACGTCCTCGAGTGAAACGCTCGGTAAATATTCGCCGAGCTCTTCCCGTTTCCACCACGCGCGAGTTTGCCGATGTTCATCCCCGCTGGTGAACCGATAACGATACAAGCGTGCTCGAACATAGCGTGGCGGTGCGTCGGGAAAGGGATTCGTCTCAAACAACGCGATGACAGCCGGTTTGCCGTGCAACAACGCGATCACGGTCCGCACAAACCACGGATTCTGCCGATAAGAGCTCAGCGCGGCGAACCACATTTGCCAGTCCAGCCTCGGTTGATGCGGCGCGCACCAACCGGGCGCCCGATTCACGTCGCCCGGTTTCCATTTGAATTCGTAAGGCTTCCAATCGAGTCCGTCGGCGCTGCCTTCGATCACGATTTCCTTTCGGTCTTTCGTCATCACGCGAAACAAGCCGTAGCCGTTCGCGATTCGAAACGCTTCGACGCGCCCATAAACGCTCCCGAGAAAGCGCGACCATTCCGCTTCCGGCTTGAACGCGCCGTAAATCAAACGCGCGTTTAATGGCAGCGTGACGATGATCACAATTGCGGCGGCGTAGATCGACAATCGACTCAAGACTGTAGGGGACGCGGTTAGCGTCCCTCTGGGAAGCGAACCGCTCCCCCTACAGAAAATGGAATCGTCGATCAGCAACAAACACAGCGCGATTGTGAGCAGATTGAAGAAGCAATAGTTCCCGGTAATCGCGATCGCGATTTGAAGAAGAATTAACAGGCCGCACGCGACCAATCGCAATCTCCGCGGCGACCAGATAAAAAACGGAACAACGATTTCAACGACAAGACAAAACGCGACTGAG
>QHOZ01000141.1:0-214 GCA_003219495.1 Verrucomicrobiota bacterium
CCGATGGAAGAAAATAATCGTGCAATTGAAATTACCGAAGCGCGGATGAAAGAGCTCAAGGAACGCCTCGAGAAGTTACGATGAACGCGATGATTATTCGGAGCGGCCGCATCATCGATCCCGCGAACAAGCGCGATGAAGTTGTCGATCTTGCGATCGTTGATGGAAAGATCGCGAAGACTGCGCCGAAAGACGCGGAAACGATCGACGCGAA
>QHOZ01000141.1:544-8092 GCA_003219495.1 Verrucomicrobiota bacterium
TGCTGGCTCATTGCCGGGAGTACAATTTGGTCGGCAACGGCGTGGTGAATGAAGGTTACTGGAGCACGCTCATCGGTTTGCCGGGCTGGCCCGCGGCCGGCGAGGAAGCGATCGTGATGCGGAATATTTTACTCGCCGAACTTTGCGATCATCACATTCATTGCCAACACATCAGCGCCACTGGCAGCGTGCGGTTGCTTCGCGAAGCGCGGAAACGCAGTGTGAAAATCAGCGGCGAAGTTTGTCCCCACCACATCGCGCTCACGGATGAGGCGATCCAGAATTTCGACACCAATTGCAAAATGAATCCGCCGTTGCGCACGAAAGAAGATGTCGATGCGATATTGGAAGGAATCGCCGATGGCACGTTGTCGATCTTGTGTTCCGACCACGCGCCGCACGCGAGTTTCGAAAAGGAAGTCGAGTTCGACCAGGCGCCGTTCGGAATCGTAGGACTCGAGACCGAGCTCGGATTGTTCATCGATCTGCTCGTTCACAAACATCGCAAAATCGATATCGCGCGTTTAATCGAGATGTACACCGTCGAGCCCGCGAAGTTGTTGAAGCTGAGCGCGGGGACTTTGGCCGTCGGCGCGCCCGCTGATGTCACGCTGATCGATCCCGATCTTGAGTGGACGGTGAAGATCGACAAGTTCGAATCCGCGTCGCGCAATTCGCCGTTTGATGGATGGAAATTGAAGGGCCGCGCGGTGCAAACAATCGTCGGCGGAAAAACCCTTTGGAAATTATCCTGAGTAGCCGCCGCTGATGTAGCTCTCCAAATGCGCAATGGTTGCGCTTTGGCAGGAGATCACGTGTTTGACCAAATCGCCGATCGAGATTACGCCGATCACTTTCTCGGCTTCAAGCACGGGTAGGTGGCGAATTCTTTTGTCCGTCATCACGCGCAAACATTCCTCAACGCCTTCGTTGGGATGCGTGACGGTCAAATTCGATGACATGATGTCGGCAACTTTTGTCTCCGCGGATTTTTTTCCGCGCAGCATCACTTTGCGCGCATAATCGCGCTCGGATAACATGCCAACGAGTTTGTCGCCTTTCATGACCAGGAGCGCGCCGACGTTTTTCTCGTCCATCATTTTGACGGCGTCGTCGACGCACGTCTCCGGCGTTACCGAAAAGATCTCGCGGCTTTTTTGCCCGAGGACAGCGCTAATGTTTCCGCTTACGTCCATAAAATCGCCAAATCGCGGAGGGTTAAAATACAACATGCCGCGGCGGGCTGGCAAAAGAATTCTCGGCGCGGCGATTGTCATTGAGATACGAACGGCAGGTGCCTTAGCATCCAAGCCGCTATGAGTTGGAGCAGAGAGGAAGCGTTGACCGATCCGGCGATTGCCAATCCAATGAAGCTTCTGTCGGAGTTCCGGTTCTCGCTTCGAGATATTCCAACCGAAATCGTCGTGCGCCTATTTAAACCGGTGCACTCGGGCAAGATCGTCATTCAACGCAGCCACGACATCGCAGTCGACGGCGCCGGCGCCGCGGCGGCTGAAAGTTTCGATGAGGATTGCTCGGAAGGGGAAGCCCTCCGCGAAGCGGTGAATCATCTGGTGAACGTCTACAGCGCCGCGCGCGCAAAAGGTTTGAAACCGGATGCGTCGTGGCTAAAGCCGAATCCGGATTTCAGATAAGCTGCGAACTAGCTGCGCTCTGCAAATTTCGCTTCGATTAAGCGATTCAAATGTTCGGCGATTGCCGGTTGATCGAGGCGCTGAATGACTTCGTTGAGAAATCCGGCGACGATGAGGCGTTGCGCGGCCTTTTGCGGAATTCCCCGCGAACGAAGATAAAACATTTCATCCTCGTTGATTTGTCCCGAGGTGGCGCCATGTGTGCAACGAACATTGTCGGCAAGAATTTCCAGACCCGGCATTGAGTTCGCTTCCGAATCGTCGCTCAAAAGAAGATTGCGAACTTTTTGATACGCGTCGGTGAAATGCGCGTGCGGCTCGACACGAATCAGGCCGCCAAAAGTGCAACGCGCCTTGTCATCGAGCGAATTTTTATAAAGGAGATCGCTCGCAGTGTGCGGTGAAATGTGGTCCTGCAACGTGCGCGAATCGAACTCCTGTTCCTTCGTCGCTACCGAAACGGCCAGCATGTCGCTCCGCGCGCCTTCGCCGATCAATCGGCTCAATCCTTCGAAACGCGCATAGCGCGCGCCGACGTTCAGATTCAAACTCATCGCCGATGCATCGTGATCGGCGGTGGTTGAGTTCATTTGCAGCGCGACCGTGTTGCGACTCCACTCCTGCGCGCAAACGTAGGTGACTTTCGCACCCGGCCCGGCGATCAAATCGTTCACGCCGCAGGCGAATCCGGCCGAGTTGCGATCACACGAGCGGAAATGCTCGATCACCGTGACCTTGGCGAGCTCGTCGGTAACGAGAAGCAGATGTGGAAAGATCGACATGTTGTCGTGACGCAACCAATGGAAGATCTCAATCGGTTGCTCGATCTCGACGCCACGCGGCACGAAAAGAAACGTGCCGTTGGAAACAAGCGCTTGATGAAGCGCGGCAAATTTCGCAGACCCGAGCTTTGCCTCCGTAGACATGAAATATTTTCGGAAAAGATCGGCGTGCTCGATCATTGCGCGCTCGAGCGGTTGAAAAATGACGCCGCGTTTTTTTAAATCGTCGGAAACGATTGTGCGCTCGACGAGTTGATCGTTCGCAAAAATCATTCGCGCGGCCGAGTGCTCGAGGCCCCGGGAATACTTCAGAATGGTTTTGCGATCTTCCTCGGAAAGCGCCGCCGGACGTTTGAACTTGGAAAGATCGAGAAGATCGACGTTCGAAAAACGCCACGATTGATCTTTGCGAGTCGGGCGAGGGATTGATTCGAACTTTTCCCAGGCCGCGCGTTGCTGGTCACGAAACCAATCGGGCAATTCCGCGGAATCGTCCGGACCGGAAAGCATCGCCGACTTTAGATTTTGCTCCTGTGTGACTGACGGCATGATGTCGATTTTGCGGGAAGGACGCGCCGGCGTTAACCGACTGAGCCTTCCATCTCGAGCTCGATTAAACGTTTGAGCTCGACCGAATACTCCATTGGAAATTGACGAACGAGATCGTTCACAAATCCGTTCACGCTCAAGCTCATCGCCTGCGCTTCGCTCAAACCGCGTTGCTGCATGTAAAAAATCTGCTCGGCGCTGACTTGCGACACGCTCGCTTCGTGTTGAACCGCGTTACCGGTCCCACGAACGGTGATCGCAGGATATGTATCGGTGCGCGAGGTGGAGTTGATCAAGAGCGCGTCGCACTCGGTGTTGTTTTTGCAATTCTTGAGATGCTTCGGGACGTGGACGAGCCCGCGATAAGTAGCGCGGCCGGTGCCGATCGAGATCGATTTAGAAATGATGTTCGAAGTCGTCTCATCAGCAGCATGAATCATTTTCGCGCCCGTGTCCTGATGCTGACCGTTATTCGCGAGCGCGATTGACAGAACCTCGCCGCGCGCTTTGCGGCCCTTCAGAACCACGCCCGGATATTTCATCGTTAGGCGCGAGCCGATGTTGCAATCGATCCATTTGATCTCGGCATCCTCGTGCGCGAGTCCGCGTTTCGTCACCAAATTGAAAACGTTGGCCGACCAATTTTGCACGGTGATGTATTGAATCTTCGCACCCTTGAGCGCGACGAGTTCGACCACCGCGCTGTGCAAGGTCGCAGTCTCGAATTTCGGCGCGGTACAGCCTTCCATGTAAGTCACTTCGCTGCCTTCATCGGCGATGATGAGGGTGCGCTCGAATTGCCCAAAGCTTTCGGCGTTGATTCGGAAATACGCCTGAAGCGGATGTTTCACTTTTACTCCGGGCGGAACGTAGATGAAGGAGCCGCCGCTGAAGACGGCCGCGTTCAGCGCGCTGAATTTGTTATCGGAGATCGGAATGACTTTGCCGAACCATTTCCGGAAAATCTCCGGATGCTCTTTTAAGCCTTCGGTCGAGCCGACGAAAATGACGCCTTGTTCGCCGACCGCTTTCTTGATGTTCGAATAGACCGCTTCGCTGTCGAACTGCGCTTCGACGCCGGCGAGAAATTTGCGTTCCTGTTCGGGAATGCCGAGACGTTCGAACGTACGCTTGATGTCCTCCGGCACTTCTTCCCAAGTGCGCTTCGTGCCACCGCCTTGGGCCAGATAGTAACGAATTTTATCGAAATCGATCGTCTCGAGATCTTTGCTGGCCCAATGCGTTGGAAGCGGTTTCTCGAGAAATGTTTTCAAGCCGCGCAGACGAAATTCGCGTACCCAATCCGGATCCTCTTTGAGGTCGGAAATGAAGTGGACCGTTTTCTCGCTCAAGCCACGGCCGGCATCCTTCGCGTAATCCATTTTGTAATGGAAGTCGCCGACGTTGCGATCGATATCGACTGCTTTGGCTTCAGGTTTCATTGTGGACCTTATCGTGTGAGAACTGGTTCCTTCGTATTTTCACGCGCCCAATCGTAGCCGCGCTCCTCGAGCTCGAGCGCCAATTCTTTTCCGCCGCTGCGCACAATGCGACCAGCAACCATCACGTGCACGTGATCGGGAACGATGTAATTCAAAAGTCGTTGGTAGTGGGTGATGAGGAGAACACCGAGATCCGGTCCGCGCATCGTGTTCACTCCACGCGAAACTATTTTCAGAGCGTCGATGTCGAGACCGCTGTCGGTTTCATCCAGAATCGCGTACTTCGGTTGCAACATCGCGAGCTGCAAAATCTCGGTTCGTTTCTTTTCACCGCCCGAAAATCCTTCATTCACCGAACGCGAAGTGAAGGAGCGATCCATGCCGAGCAGCTCCATCTTTTCGTAAAGCTTCGCGTAATACTCGGTCGCTTCGAGCTCTTCGCCTTCGGGCAAACGCGCTTGCAAAGCCGCGCGTAAAAAATTCGCGATCGTCACGCCAGGAATTTCGCTCGGATATTGAAACGCCAGGAACAATCCTTTGCGGGCACGCTCGTCCGCTTCCATCCCGAGAACGTCTTCGCCGTCGGCCGTCACTTTACCTTTAGTCACATGATAATCAGGATGGCCTGCGATTACCTTCGCCAAAGTGCTCTTGCCGGAGCCGTCGGGGCACAGCCAGGGTGAGCCCGCGGACGATCTGCTGATCGCCGATGGATACATGGAGATTGTCCACTCGGAGTTCGCTCATAGAAGGGATCACAATATAGGTTGATGTGGGGCGATTGCGAACGCGGATTTTGCCGTGAGCGGGCCTGAAAACGGCGGGCCATATTGGCGCAGAAAGCATTTATAATTTCTAGGAAATCAGGCATTGCGATTGCTGACTAATGGGCAGTGCACTCCGAAGGCAAATCACCCCCCGCTAGTCGCAAGTCGATCTCGAAAGAGGCGGTTTCGAAAGCAACCAGCGAGCTCAACAACTTGCTACAAATCATTTCCGGAACCAGCGCCGAGATCGGCAATCTTTGGGAAGGAACCGAAGGTTCCGATCAATACCTGAGCATGCTGCGGTCGAGCATTCAGCGCGCGGAATCGGTCGCGGCGCAGCTCGCTGAGCAAGCCGGCGGCACCGACAAGAAAGTCGTGATGCATCCCGAGCTCGCCTCGTTCATGAAACCGAAAACGATTTCGGAAATGCCGCGCGTGAAGCCGACGATTTTAGTCGTAGACGACGAAGGCATGGCGCTCGTGCTATTGAAGCGACTGCTGAGCGAAGCGGGTTATCAGGTCGTGACCGCGCAGTCCGGCTTTGAAGCGCTCGATCTTTTCCGCCGCCAACCGCATGGATTTCAGTTGGTCCTGCTCGATCTGACAATGCCATTCATGGATGGCGAAGAAACTTTTCAGCGGCTTCGCGAAATTCGCACCGACATTCCGGTTGTTCTTTGCACCGGATTCATTCAGCGCAATCGGCTAGATCGTTTGATGAGCGCCGGCATCGCTGGATTTTTGCGCAAACCGCTCGCGCCGGACGAAATCGTCGATCACGTCCGACAAATTCTCGCCGGACTCAAGTTCGCGCAATCGTGCGACTCAACTTCGGAGAGTGCGCCCATAGCTGGCTAACGCAGTCGGAGAATGAAGGCAACGCAACGGGCGAAGGCGCTCGAACAATTCATCGACAATCGCCTTTTCGAAGGGGTTGACGCAGATGTGCTGGAGCGGATCGCTCCCAAGATCGACATCGTCCGGAAGGAACCGGGCGAAATCATTTTTCGCGAAGGCGAGCCTAGCGATTCGCTTTATCTCATCGCCGAGGGTTCGGTAAAAATTGCGAAGGCGGCGCATGGAAACGATCCGGAGATTCTCGACTTCGTCAGTTCCGGAAATTTCTTCGGCGCAAGCGCGATGGCTGCGCGCGAGCCGCACTCGACCACGGCAATCGCAGTCGAGCCAACAATTATCGGCACGCTCGGCGAAGATTCGTTTCAGGCGATCCTGGAACTTTCGCCCGCGCGGTTGCACATGAATTTTTTGCGCGCGGTAACCGCCCGTGTCCGCAGCGCGAATGCCCATTTCATGCGCGAAACACTGCGCGCCGAGCGATTGCGCGTCGCCGGCGCACTCGCGAGCGCGATGATCCACGATTTGAAAAATCCAGTGTGCATTGCGCGTTGCTGTTCCGATTTGATCGCAGCCGAATCGGCGGATGGCCATTTACGCGAGCTCAGCGCGATGTTGACCGACACCGTCAACGGCATTCTCGGAATGACGTTGGACCTGCTCGATTACACCCGCGGTTCGGTCGCAGTAAATAAACGACCGGTCTCCGTCTGGAGATTGCTCGACGAACTCTATCGCCACTCCCTCCAACTTTTGCCGAGCAAGAACATCCAGTTCATCAAACATATTCGCTATCAGGGCAACATCGACATCGACTTGAGCCGTTTCGCGCGCGCGATCGGGAACGTGATTGAAAACGCGGTCCACGCGATGAGTCCAGGAGGCGCGCTGACGCTGACGATCGATTTAGTCGAAGATCAGGTTGCATTGAGAATTACCGACACCGGAGCCGGAATCACCCCGGAGCAGCTCGCTACCCTTTTCGAACCCTTCGAGCGCCACGATGAGGCAAACGCGAGCGGCGTCGGTCTTGCCGTTGCGAAATCGATCGTCGAATCGCACGGTGGAAAAATTTCGCTCCGCAGCGTTGCCGGCAAAGGAACGACGGTCGACGTTCGCATTCCAAAAGCCGACGGCGAGTAATTGCGCGCGCAATCGAGCGCGCTAACGTTGGCAACACTTCAGCGTTCAACGCTGAGTCATTGCCCTGTGGTGTAATGGTAACACAGCGCCCTTTGGAGGCGTTATTCTTGGTTCGAGTCCAAGCGGGGCAGCTCGTTTACTCTTTTTTGTCGGGATCGATTTTCTTCGGCAGGTCAATCTTCTCGTTTTGAAGTTTGCCGCTGAACGCTTTCACGAACGCATTTCGGAAAACGTTGAACACGGTGGTCATTACATCCTGCCGCGGATTATCGAACGTGCCGGAATACGGCACGCGCGTGCCGAACCGATCCTGCGAATGATTGCGCACAATCTCGGTGACGCCCCCGAGAATCGC
>QHOZ01000140.1 GCA_003219495.1 Verrucomicrobiota bacterium
AACTTCGGCGTAGGCCTCCATCATCAGCACGAGTAAATCTCGCTTCTCGTTCGCGGGATCGAACGCAACGCGCTCGAACGTTTCGAGAAATTCCTTCTTTGGAAAATCCGCGTAATCCTGCCGGCCGCGCATCGCTTGAAACCCGAAGAGAACATTCGTCCACGATTCTTTGGTGAGATAATCAAACTGCGCCTGCCGGCCGCGCGCGCCGTACTTCGTCAGCACCGTCGGAAAATACGCCGTGTCTTGCGGCATCACCAGCAATTCGGGATGACTGTCGAGCAACGACACAAGCAGCGTCGTTCCCGATTTCGCGGCGCCGGCAATGAAGCAGGCGCGCTCATCGAACCGCAAATTTTCCATCGACTCAGTTTAAATCTTATGGCCTAGCCGCACAAACCGCCGATCATTCCTTGAATGTTGCTCAGTAAATCCACCGTGGCTGAATCCGCCGATGCTTTTTTGCCCGAGTACCGCGAAACCATTTCCCGCATTCCTCCGGAAGCCGGCTTCGGTGGAATCTGGGAGAGCGAAATGTTTTTGTTTTACGCCGCGATCAAACCTTTCGCTCCGAAACAAATTCTCGAATCCGGACGCGCGCGCGGCAAAAGCACGCTCATTCTCGCGCGATGTTTTCCGGAGTCGCGCATCGTCAGCGTTGAGTACGAGCGGGAATCGGAAAACGCTCCCGCCGCAGAAGCAAAACTGAAAAGCGAAGCGAATGTCGATCTTCTTTACGGCGATTCGCACGAAATTTTGCCGCAACGATTGCAAGATGGCGACGCGGTCCTGATCGACGGCCCGAAAGATTTTCGGGCGATTAGATTGGCGATCGATCTTCTCCGTACCGGAAAACCATGCGCGGTTTTCGTTCACGACTTTCCGCCGGGCTCGCCGCAGCGAAAATTCGTCCAGCGGAATTTCCCAAACGCGTTCTTCGGCGACGATGCGCTGTTCGCGCGCTTTCAAACTTTGGATAACGAGCGCGATCCGCGCCCAAATCCGCAACGTCGCTACGGAGTTTTCGTCTGTCTGCCGCCGCCCTTGCCTACCGCTTATTGGAAATTACGCTTCCGACTCCTCACTCAAGGCAAAAGCTGAGCGTTTGATTCAATCGGCCTCGCTTATATCGTCTCTGCGCAGTGCCGAATCCTTTTTCGAGAAAGCGCAAGATTGTTCGCCAGGCTTCTTCCGGCGCCGCGAAAAAATCGAAGCGCGTGAAGCTGCGCCCCGGCAGCAAGTGGACCGAGCGCAATTTCATCACCAGCGTCTGGATTCCGTCGCTCTTCACGAAACGCTCCGGTGCGCGAAACACGCGGCCGTTGTTTCCAAAAGTTCAGCCCGGACAGATTTGCATTACCTGGATCGGTCACGCGTCTTTTCTCGTTCAAACGCACGACACAAATATCCTCATCGATCCGATCTGGTCGATGTGGCTCAGCGTGATCAAGCGATTGAAAGAACCCGGTTTTCATATTCACCATTTGCCGTCGATCGATTTCGTTCTCGTCACGCATGCGCACTTCGATCATCTCGATCGACGAACGTTGCGCGCAGTCGCGGCCGATCAACCGATCGTCGTCCCGGTTGGCGTTGGGCGGTTGGTGCATCGACTTGGATTCAACATTGTCCACGAGCTTGACGAATGGCAGACGCTCGAGCTCGGTCCGCTGCGCGTGTCGCTCACGCCCGCCCATCATTGGGGCGCGCGATTTCTTGCCGACACACATCGTGGCTTTGGCGGTTTTGTTCTCAGCTCGAATGGCCGCTCCGTTTTTCATTGTGGCGACACCGCCTACTTCGAAGGATTCAAAGAAATCGGCGAACGTCACAACATCGAGATCGCGCTTTTGCCGATCGGCGCTTACGATCCGCCGCTGGCGCGCGAAGTTCACATGAATCCGGAGGAAGCGGTGCGCGCCTTCAACGAGCTCAACGCAAAAACGCTGGTGCCGATGCACTACGGAAGTTTTCGCCTCGGCTACGAACCGCTCCACGAGCCGCTCGAACGTTTGCGCGAATCCGCGCGCGTGCACGGGATCGAAGACAAGCTCCTCGTGATGACGGAAGGAAAACCGGTCGTGCTTTGAGAAAAAATTTTCCCGGCGCCATCGTCGCAGGATTAATTGTCGTAGGTTTCTGCGCGATTCTTTTCGCGCACGATCCGCTCCTCTTTTGGAACGACGATTACGAATTGTCGATCTTGCCCGTGTTCGCCGATGTGGCGCGGAGTTGGAGCGAAGGCCATCTGCCGCTGCTCAGTCCGTTTTCGTGGGTCTGCGCCAATCTCGCCGGCGAATTTCAATACGGGACATTCTCGATCTTCATCAACGCAATCGTTGTTCTCATCTGGAAATTTCCGCTCACGTTTTCGCAGCAAGCCGCTGCGCTCTCGATTACGCACTTGTTCATTCTCGCCTCCGGCGCTTTTGTGTTCGCGCGGGATCGAAAACTTTCCACGCCGTTGTCGATCTTTGTGGCGCTGATCGCGTCGTTGAATGGCTGGATTGTCTGTTGGGGCGCGACCGATTGGTTCGGCGCGCTCGGCGCGTTCGCCTGGATTCCGTGGGCCTGGTTGGGACTCGAGCGCGCGCTCGATCGACAACGAACACGCTGGCGATTTCTTTGGCCGGCGCCGTTCGTCTATCTGGTCGTCACCGGCGGATTTCCATACACGGTTGTAATGTTGGTGCTGTTGATCGCGTGGTTGTCGATCAAGTCGATCGCCGAAACAAAAAGTTTGAGGTCGATCTTGCCGATGATTTTTGGCGTCGCGCTGGGTTTTGGAATCGCGGCGCCCGCGTGGCTCGCGCTTTTTTATTACGCGCAGGGCTCGTGGCGCGAACAAATCCAACCTGCTGACGCCCATTGGCAATGGATCGTGCCGCTCCGTGCGCTGCCCGGATTTATTTTGCCGTGTTGGACCGTCTACTGGGCCGATTTTTCTACACGCTATCTTCCGCACAGCGGGACCGAGCTCGCGAGCGGACTTGTCGCGCCCGCCGCGCTGATCGCGGGATTTATTTGGCGACCGCGAATGTTACTGCGCCGTATGAAATGGGAGTTTCTCTTACTCGCAATTGTCTTGCTGCTCTGCATGATTCCGACCGCTGGAGTTTTCCGCTGGAGTTTTCGCTGGCTGCCGCTGTTTCATCTCGTTCTGGCAATTTGCGCCGCGGAAGTGCTGCAAATTCGTCGCGGTTCGCCGACCGGTGCCACCTCGACACTGTTGTTGATCGTCTTAACGATCGCGATGTCGATCCTGGGAACCGCGGGCGAATACGGCGCGACCACCGCGTTCGTTTATTTGCAGATCGCTGTCGTATGGGCGCTGGCCGAACGATTCTTGCGACCGGTGAAGTTCAGTCATTGGACTCCGGCCGTTGCGTGCTTCGTCGTTTTGCTTGGGACTTACATTTGTATTCCGCCGAACTGCGGCGTTCCGAAATACAATCTTAGTCAGGATTTGTTGAATCCTGCGCCACTCGATCCGCAGCGATTGTATTTGAGTATCTATCCGGAACGGGAGCATGCCTACCGCGCGGAAAAGAAAGCGGAGCCGGTCGGCCAACTCGTTAGGGCGGGAAGGACATCGATGGGGGCCGGCTTACATTTCATCAACGGCTACAGTCCGATTCTTCCCGCCGGTGTCGCGCGCGAATTTGATTTTCGGATTCACGGCGAAATCAATTTGCACGAGGCGGAATACCTGGTTTGGGATCAATCGAAAGCCGGCGCCTTGCTTGAGCAGATCGGCGTGGACGGTCTCGTTGTCGCATGGGATTCGGGAATCAATCCCGCGCTTGGTCCGGAATGGGAACTTGTCGCTTCCAACGCCGACGCCGCGGTTTATCATCGAATCGGCGAACGTTTCGCGCGCGTCCGCTCGATCACTTCAATCGAATCGAAACCGAACGAGCAATTCGCGGCCGCGAACATTTCGAATATCGCGAGCTCGCGAAACTGGATTACGGCGGACGTCGATGTTCCAAATGGCGGCGCGCCGGCGCTGCTCACGGTTTCGCGTCCCTTCTTTCGCGGCTACCAAGCGCGGATTGAAAATCAAAAGCTAAACGTCGATTCGTACCGCAATCTATTTCCCATTATCGAAATTCCGAGCGGCTCGCACGGGAAGTTTTCTCTGATTTATCGGCCGCAATGGCTGATCGTTGGTGCCATGATGTCGATCTTGTGCGCGGCGATTTGGATTTTCGGTGCCGCAGCCGCCGCATTCACACGCGCGCGAGCGTAAAAACTTCAACTGGTTCGTCAACGCCTTTCACCGGCTGAGGCGGCAACGCGCGCAACTCGGCCGAGACTTGCAGCGCGTCGCGCGTCGCTTTGCTGATCAGCAAACTCGTGCTCAGCGTTTTGTTCAGCGCTTCGATCCGCGATGCGACGTTCACCGTGTTTCCGATGACAGTGAATTCCATTCGCTCCGGCGAACCGATGCTGCCGACAATTGCCGGGCCGGTATTGATCCCGATGCCGATTTGAATTGGATCTTCGCCGCGCGCGCTACGTTGTTGATTCAATTCCTCGAGCGTGCGCTGGATCGACTGCGCGGCGCCGAGTGCCTGGTCGGCATGGCCGCGACTGTCCCGTGCGATCCCGAAGAGCGCCATGAATCCATCGCCGAGAAATTTGTTGATCATGCCGCCGTTTTCGCCTTCCACCGCGTCCACCATTTCGCGCAGAAATTCGTTGAGCAGTCCGACCGCTTTTGTCGGTGACAAATGCGCGGAGCGCGCGGTGAACGATCGAATATCGACAAACATCACCGTGATTTCCTGTTCCGTTCCGCCGAGACCGGGATCGCGCGACAAAATTTCCTCAGCCGCTTTGCGCCCGACATGCGCGCCGAAGGTTTGTCGCAGTCGTTCCTTTTCGCGCAACTCGGTCACCATGCGATTGAATTCACCGATCAGCGCGCCGAATTCGTCCGCGCGCCGCAACGGCACATGCACATCGAGGTTGCCTTGAGTGACTGCTTGCGCGGCGGTGCGCAGTTCGTCCACCGGCTTCGCGACGGATCGTCCAATCAGCAACGCGGAAAACAGTGCGAACACGATTCCGATGATTGCCACGAAAACACCGAACGACTGCGGATTTGTTCCACGCGATGGCGGAGCGAAGAGCAGCAGCAAGAGCGAACCAATCGGACAAACGCTCGCCGAAACCGCCCACATGAATCCTCGCATGCGCAACGAGATCGGATGAATTCCTTCCAATCGATCGGGCCGCGCATCGCGGAAAAACAACGGATACAAGCCCCACTGACTTGCCCATTCGATCAGAAAGAAACTCTGCGTCGTGGCGATGAATCCCGAGACGCCGAACGAGATCGGCAAATGCCAAAATAGTTGAGTGCTCATCGCATGGCCGGCCGTTGCAAGCGAGACCAGGAACACAATCGCTCCCACAAACCATGCGACACCGGAAATCGCGGCGCCAAACCACGGCAAATGCACCAAACGCCGGCGCACAACGTCGAGCTCATCTTGCGCGATTGTTTCGTCGCGTTTCAGTCGCTCGAACGCCGGGCGCAATGACAAAATCAACCAAACCCAAATCGCGACCGCCGCCGGATACGCGATCAAATTCCAAACGATGACCGTCGTGATGAAGCGTTGTTTCAAACCCGCCGCCACCAGC
>QHOZ01000021.1:0-4562 GCA_003219495.1 Verrucomicrobiota bacterium
AGCAGTAGGCCGAGACGAAATTAGGATCGCGTTTGATCGCGTCGTCGAGCAATTGGAGTGACTTGAGGAGCGCGCCGCGGACTTCGGCGGCGTTGGTGTAACTGTCGATGATCGTCTTTGCCTGGAGATAAGATTCGAACGCGTCGAGATCCTGGGTCGGCCGCTCTTCGATCTCGGCCTTTTGTTGCGGCGAGAGTTTCGCTTTTAGTTGGGCCGCGATCGATTGGGCGAGCTCACTTTGAATCGCGAACAAATCGGCCGCGGTGCGATCGTAAGTTTCGGCCCAAATGTGCGCGTCGGTGCGCGCGTCGATCAGCTCGGCGTTGATGCGAAGACGATCCCGCGCGCGTTGGACCGACCCCTCCATGATGTAAGCAACGCCCAACTGCTTTCCAATTTCGCGCAGATTTCGTTCGTCCCCGGTTTTGTATTGGCGCACACTCGTGTGGCTAATCACTTTCAAATCGGAAACCCGCGCGAGATTGGTCAGGATCTGGTCCTGCACGCCATCCGCGAAATACGCGTCGTTGCGATCGTCACTCAACGTCGCGAAGGGAAGAACGGCGATCGATTTATTTCCATCTCCCGGCGCACTTTTGCTCGGAGCAGTGTAACGGCCGAGAAAAAAGAGCGAGATCGAGAACGCGGCGGCAACGAGAACGATATAAATCCAAGGACCATGAACCGTGTGCGGTTTGTTAAGATCGACATCTTCCGTGCGTTTGAGTCCCTCCGGCGTGATCTCAAAGGCCCAGGCGCACGCGAGCGCAATTGGAAACCCGATGATGATCAGTACGACAATTAGTCGAATGATCCAATTGGGAACGTCAAAGATCGGAAGGACCTGGGCCAGACCCTGAGAGAGCGCCCATCCTCCAACAATGTAAGCGACCGCGACCTTGTAAACGTTCCGTCGCTTCAGCTCGGCGAGGAAATTGCCCGGGTTCATTCGTCGCCTGCAATTTACTGCGCGTTGCGGCGTGTAAAAGTGCATGTCGAATCATTTCCTCTTTGCCTTTCGTCGCTTGGGCACGTGGCGAAAGTGACGGCGATATTGGCCGGGCGGAATCTTCAGCGTGCGCTGGAACACGTTGCGCATCGAGTTCACATTCCCGAAGCCGCACTCGCTCGCGATTGTTTCCATGCTGTTCGGGCTTTCTTCCAAACGACGACGAGCTGTTTCCACGCGGAGACGCTCAATAAATTTCGCCGGCGTGGTTTTCATTTCCTGCGTAAAGACGCGCGCGAAATTTCGCGGGCTCATGCCGACGCGTTGCGCGAGAGAGTGAACGGTCAGCGGCTTGTGCAAATTATCGAGCACCCACGCTTCCAGCTCGCGCAACGGCTTTCGATCGGTCGACTGCAATGAAAGCGCGGCGCTGAATTGCGATTGTCCGCCCGGCCGCCGCAAATACAACACGAGATTGCGCGCGACCTGCACCGCGAGCTGCGAACCGTGATCTTCCTCGACGAGCGCGAGCGCGAGATCCATCCCCGCGGTCACGCCGGCCGAAGTGTAAACATTTTCGTCGCGAACAAAGATCGGGTCCGGATCGACATCGGCGCCGGGCGCGCGTTTGATCAGCGTTTGGCACCAGTTCCAATGCGTCGTCGCGCGGCGACCTTCGAGCAAACCGGCGCGGGCAAGAAGCATCGCGCCCGTGCAAACCGAGCCGACGCGACGAACGCGCGGCGCGATTTTTTTCAACCAACGCACGACCTGCGGATTGACTTCATCCTGTTCGATCGCGTCCCCGCCGGCGATGAGAAGAGTGTCGATCTTCCCGCGCACCTGCCGAAACGTTTTGTGCGCGGCGATTTGCACGCCGCAGTTGGTCATGAGCGAGCGCTGCGCGACTGCGCTGACTATCTCGACGGAATAAATCGGAGCGGCGTCGGGGTTTTGTCGCGTGAAAATCTCGGAAGCGCGAGCGAAGACCTGCAACGGTCCGACCAGATCGAGCATTTCGGTGCCGGGTGCCGCGAGAAACGCGATGCGCCGCGTGATCGAAGATCCGTTTACCTTGCTGCGCGGCCTCAAAGCTTTTTATTCGCGGTCACGAATTTATCGGGCGCGGCATCGAACGCTTTCTTGTCGTTGTCCGAGCAGAAGTAGTACGTTTTGTCTTTGAAAACGGATTTCGGCGCTGTCTTAGGATCGACATCCATTCCGCAAACGAGACAAACCGGATGTTCGGCCGTTGAAACCGGCGCGGCGGCGTAGATCGAATTGGAATTCGGATCCTTCCAACCCTGTCCCTGATATTCCATGTTGTAAGCAGTTTTCTCGGCAACATCGCGGCCGTAGTAGCGCTCGACTACACGCAGCGCGAGATCGATTCCCGATGAGAGTCCGCCCGCGGTCGCGAGGTTTCCGTTTTCAACGAAGCGCGCGCCGCGTTTGAGATCGATCTTTGGAAACTCCGTCGCGAACGAACCGAAGGCACCGTGATAAGTCGTCGCGCGTTTTCCGTCGAGCAGACCGGTCTTTGCCAAGACAAATGCGCCGGTGCAAACCGACATTGTCACGTCGGTCGTTTTGCTGGACTCGCGAATCCAATCGAGCATCGCTTTGCTTGGCTCGCTTTGCGCGGGAATGACGATGACTTTCGGCGCAGGCGCGTTCGCGAACGGGTAATCGGGAACGATTTTCATTCCGCCGCCGGCCTGGATCGGGTCCGTTTTGTCCGAAACCGTGTAGAGACGAAACGGCGATTGCTGTCCGGGAATTGAAACGTCGCGGAAAACTTCCCACGGCCCGCAGAAATCAATGACGACGGCGCCCTGCGAAATCACGAACGCGACTGGAATCGGCGGTTGCGGCTTAAGCGTGTTGCCCGTCTCCGTCGGGGTCGCAGCGATGAAAATCGCGGCGGGAATCAGCAAAGCGAGAAGTGTCAGGAATCCTTGCTTCAGATCGGATGATTTTTTCATGGAGGCATCCTCGAATCATAAGGCGTTGGCAGCAATGACAACAATCACCATATTCCTGCCATTCGGAAGAAAGGCGAAAGTAAGAATTAAGAAGGAAGAAGATTACTCGCCCGGGCCGATCAGCTCTTTTTCGCCGAGCAGCTTTTGAAAAGCCGGATCGTTGCGGATCGGGTCCCAAACCGGATCGATTTTGAGGCGCGCGACCGAAACACTGTCGCCGGCGGGAATGGAAAGGAGTTGGTGAAGAATCGAGACTGCGTCGGCGGTCTCGCCGGTTTGCACTTCGATTTCCGCCAGCCCGGTGAGATTGTAATCGCCAACAAGCGCGTCTTGTTGCGGCGGTAAAAGCTGGGCCGCTTTTCGCGAAGAGCTAAGCGCGTCGGCTTTGCGATTGAGCGCGAGATAAATCCAGCTCAATTCGGTCAGCGTTAAAATCTCGTTTGGACGCTCGCGCGATCGGTCCTCCAAAATTTTGACTGCTTTTTGCGCCTCGGTGTGGGCACTCGTTGCGTCGCCCGCGAGGACACGAATTGCAACCCTTGCTGAAATTTCGCGCCGCTCATCGGTGTCATTCGCGGCGGGCGATTCCCAGACCTTTAGTGCGTCATCGAATTTTCGAGCGATGACTAACGCGTAGGCGCGCTCGCCGGTAATGCCGGCAACGCTGCCGAAGAGGGAGTTCGTAGTGAGTTTGCTGTCGGACGGAAATGTCCCCATCGTGCGCAATGCTTCCTCGACATCGCCGCGACTATTCAAGATCGACAAAAGCAACGTGCGCATGCCGATTGTCTCGTGAGGATCGACACTGATCGCATGCCGGGCGGATGCGGACGCGTCCTTCCACATTCGCAAATGCAAATAGCTGCCCGCCATATTTGCTTCGAGTGAAGCGTTGCGCGGGTCGTGGATGAGCGCCTTTTGAAGCTCATCCAAACTTTGCGCCCATTTTCCCTGTCGCCGATGGACGTAACCGAGATACTCCAACGCCTGGGAATTATTCGGTCGCAACTGAACAGCACGCGAGAATTCGACCAACGCCGGATCGTATTGCCGGTGAACGTGATAATAAAACATGCCGAGCGCGATGTGCGCCTCGGCGAGATCCGGTGCAATTGCGAGGGCGCGGTCGATTGTCTTGCGCACATCCGCGAGATCGGCCTCGCTCAGAAATTCGGCAAACCAATGCCGCAAGATCCGGTTCTGGGCGAGTTGCGCGATGGCGAGCGCAAAATTTGAATCGCGTGCGATCGCTTGTTGATACCACGCGGTTGCTTGATCGAACGATTCGGGACGCAGATTGCTCCTCGCGAGACGCGCTTCGTACTCACCTTTGAGAAAGAGATCGTACGCCTCCGGGTCCTTGGTCGGCGCGGTCGCGAGCGTGTTCGCTTCCGCGGGAGAAAGTTTCGCTTGTAAGGAATCGGCGATTTCCTGCGCGACTTCGCTTTCAACCGCGAAAACGTCTTTCATCTCGCGATCGTAAGTTTTTGCCCAGAGATGCGAGTCGGCGCGCGCGTCGATGAGCTGCACGATCACCCGAACCTTGTCGCTATCTCTTTGAACGGTGCCTTCGAGGACGTGCGCGACGCCGAGCTGTTGTGAAACGGTCCTCAGATCTTCCGGTTTGC
>QHOZ01000021.1:4655-5404 GCA_003219495.1 Verrucomicrobiota bacterium
AGGACGGCGATCGATTTTTGCGGTACCGGCTTCGTTGGCGTGGTCTCGTCAACTTTGGAAACGGCCGCGGACTTGGGTTTAAAGAATTGATAAGCGAGCAGCGCGGCGGCGATCAATGCGATGCCAACAACGAACGCCGAAAATTTTTGTCGACTCCATTGCGGAAGAGCATGGTCGGGCGAAACATCCTCGGTGCGTTTCAAACCTTCGGGCGTCATTTCGAAGGCCCACGCGATCACGAGCGCGACCGGAAAACCGAGCAACGTGAGCACAACGACGGCGGTCGTTATACCATCCGGAAGATGAAGCGCGGGAACAATCGTGGCGGTGACTTGAATAACGAGCCAGCCGACGACGCCGTACGCGACCGCGACTTTGTAAACGTTGCGCCGCTTCAGCTCGGCGAAGAAATTGGTCATTCCGCTGTGAAAGTTACAGTGCCGATCTTCCCACAAACCGACGTGATGTCGATCTTACGGCGTTTCTATTTCGGCGCGAGTGAGGCGACGATTTTTTCGAAGCGCAGATCTTTGCGCAGCGGATCCCAATCTTCCTCAAGTTTGAGGGAACCGTAGGTCACTCCGTTACGAAGCTTGCTCGTCTTTTCGAGAAAATCGAGGG
The DNA here is from genome assembly GCA_003219495.1 of Verrucomicrobiota bacterium. The sequence goes on from QHOZ01000021.1 coordinate 5,277, forward strand.
CCCGAGTTGTATAACCTGATTGGGCATAAATACGGGCGAGCTTTTCCTGAATAAAGCCGCCATTAACGGCATCCTTCGACGGCGGAAGCAGCTCGGTGGCGGGTTCACCTTCCCGAATCGCGTCTGCC
>QHOZ01000021.1:5410-10151 GCA_003219495.1 Verrucomicrobiota bacterium
GAGAACTATAAGTGCTCTGGCGTCGTTAGGATTCTCTTGCGCAGCTGCCGCGGCGCGCTGGCGAGCGGCAAGGAATGACGCATTAGTCCCAGCCTTGTCTCCGAGTCCGCGAGTGGTGATTGCCTGAATCCATTCTCGCGGCATGAAGAAGCCGTTATCGTCGAACTCTGCCCGGCCGGGAGTATCTAATGCCTCCTGAGCCGCATGATAGTTTCGCTCGAGCAGCGCCAGAGTTAAACGCGCGCTGATGAGATCGTTCGGATCGGCCGGACTGCCAGCTTCCCCGGAAACAACCGCTTTCCATCGGCCGAGGTCAGCTTTCCCAAACGCGTCCACCCATGCGCGAAGAAGTGCTATTCCAAAATCGCCAGGCTTCCAGGCCAGTGCGCTATCGAGAGTTTTCGCGGCCTCGTCATAACGACCCGCGAGGAAATATGTCGTCCCCAGCTCGGGAACGAGTGAAGCGTTATGTGGATCCAAGGTCAGCGACTGTTGGATGTGCTGAATCGACTCGTCCCAGCGTCCTTGGCGCCGTTGGACCATCCCAATAAGAAACGGAACGTACGAGTTATTGGGCAGGCTGCGTTGGGCTAAAGCAAACTCGGCCAACGCCGGACCGTAATCCAGAGACGCTCTATAATAGAAGAGTCCTCGTGTAAAATGGACTTCCCCCGCGTCCGGTTGAAGGCGTGCCGCGGCCTCGAGCGCTTTTTTAGCTAAATCAACATGAGGAACGCTCCGATCGTTCAGCCAAAATAAATACAAATGGGTGTCGGCAAGGCTACACAGCGCGGGAACAAAGGCCGGGTCGCGTGCAACGGCCTGCTCCAAAAGCTCGACCTCACGTTTCGCGCCTTCGGCTCCTCCCGTCCCGATGCTGCTGGTGCGGTTTCGCTCGATTTCCAACGCGCGCAAATAAAAATCGTAGGCCGCCAGGTCTTTTGTCGGCTTCGCCTCTACCACCGCTTCCTCTTTGGGCGAAAGCTTGGCTTGCAACTGTTCCGCGATGGTTTTGGCAATCTCGCTTTGAATGGCAAACACATCAGCGAGGTCGCGATCGTATGTTTGCGCCCAGAGATGCGCGTCATTGCGCGCGTCGATTAGTTGCGCGTTGATGCGAATCTTGCTAGCTGCTCTTTGCACGCTGCCTTCCAATACGTGAGCGACGCCAAGTTGTTGGGCGATCTCGCGCAAGTTGCGCGCCGCCTTGTCTCGAAATTGCATGACGCTCGTCCGGCTGATCACTTTCAAATCAGCGACCTTGGCCAGGTTCGTAAGAATTTCGTCCTGAACCCCGTCTGCAAAGAAAGCGTTGGATTTGTCCTCGCTCAGATTTTCAAAAGGTAGGACCGCGATCGATTTCTCGGGAATATAGTCAGGCCGCTGAAGTATTCCGCTTTTAGATTCATCGCGCGACGCCGCAGGTTTTCGGGAGAAAGTTGTCCACCACCAACCGATTCCGATGATGAGCGCAAGGACGGCTGCTGCCGTAGCCCAAATCCACGACCGCGAGCGCCCCGGCGAAATCGCGGGCGATGTTTTAGCGCGCGCGGATTGCCTTTCCCATGGCAGCACGATCCGGAATAAATCCATCGGCACGGAAATGTTTTTCAATTCCATTGGCGCGAGTTTTTCAAAACGCGTATCCACCGCGTTACGAATTTGGCGTTCCACATCCATCGAAATGCAGTTCAATGCGCGAAGCGATGTTCACTCCGTCGCCATAGACATCGCCGCCACGATGGACGACGTCGCCGATATGAATGCCAATCTTGAGTTCAATTCGCCGGTCGGCGCCAACATCATGATTGCGATGGGCAAGTGCACGCTGAATTTCAATGGCGCACTGCGCCGCTTCGAGCGCGCTGTTGAATTCGATCAGAAACGCATCGCCGATGGTTTTAATTTCCGTTCCATTAAAGCGCGGAAAGATTTGGCGCAGCAACTCGCGATGTTCTTCCAACAATTCCAGCGCAAGCTTGTCGTCGCGCTGCGACAACGCGCTGTAGCCGACCATGTCCGTAAACATGATCGCGGCCAGTTTGCGTTGTTCGGTCTGTTCGCTTCCGCCGGGCATAGCTCGATTTCTTAGTCTCGGACAACAGTTCAGAGGCTACTCAACATTTGGGATCTTTACGATGCTGCCTTTGGCTTTCTGGTCGTTAGGATCTTTGACCACAGTCACGAACAGCTCTTTTTCATCTTTACCGAAGGCTACATTGGTTGTCCCATCACCGGCCGCAATTTCGATAACGTGGAGAAGTTTTCCTTCTGGAGACAGCTTTAAAATCTTTCCGCCAAACCACTGGGCCACGTAGATATTGCCCTTGCTGTCGATCTTCATGCTGTCTGGTCCTAGCCACGGAGAATCATTTTTATTTTTCACGAGAACATTCAGCAAAGCGAAATTCGACCGGTTACTCAATGTGCCGTCAGCATTGATCGTGAACTTCAACATGCAGTTGCTGACAGTTTGGCTGACGTAGAGTGTTTTCTGGTCGGGTGAAACGCCGATTCCGTTTGCGTAATTAAGATCGTCCGCGACCTCGACCCATTTCTCAGCGCCGGGCGCAAGATAAAGAATCTTTCCGATCACAGAGCCTGGAATCGGCGGATCGGCGTAAGGACCGAATAGCGTGGCGTAAGCGCCGCCGTTGGCGGCGACCACAATATCGTTGATCCCACCCACAAACTTTTTGCCGTTGTTGTCGGTGTCCCATCGCCGCAGCTGCTTCCCGTTCAGATCGACCTCGAGGATTGCGCCGGGATCGTTGGTGCACGCGAGCAGTAAAGTTTTCTGTTTGGTGAGCGCCAATCCGTTATGGCCGCAACCCTCCGTCTTATTTAGAACCGTGGCCGTTTTTCCGTCCCACTTCGACAAGGTGTTCGAGACCCAGCCGACGTAGTAAAGGTTGCCGTCGATGTAAAGCGGACCTTCAGGTCGCAGAACATCGCTTACGATAGTGACCTCATCAGGACCCGCCGCGGTAACCGCCAGCATTGCGGCCATTGCGAGGCAGACAATTTTAGTTGTCTTCATGTCGATTTGTTTCATCAAACGTTCCGCCGCTTTAGCTCGGAGAAGAAATTCATGGTTTTGCTTCTTTCTTCGGTCCGATGATTTTTTGGACGAGCGCCTCGAAGCGCGGATCGCCGCGCAAGGGATCGAGCAGGCGTTCCACTTTGAAATATATCGCATTAGGGCCGTCGCGATCAGCGTAACTTTGTTCCAGCCAGCGAATGGCTTCCGCTTTATTGTTCATCGCCAGGTAAAGAAGCGCGCGATCGTAAGCAATTCCCTGACGACGTTGATCGACTTTAGCGAGCTTCGCCAATGTTTGCCGCGCGATATTTCGATCGCCCATTTTGGTTTTTGCCATCGCAACGAGAACGGCCATCAGTGGATCGTCGCTGAGTTGTCTTGCCTTCTCGAATTGCGCGAGTGCGCCCGGAACATCGCCCGCGACATAGAGCACAGTCCCGAGGCTGTCGATGGAATAAAAAAATGTTGGATCAAGCGCGACGGCCTTCTTCAGTTGTGTCAACGCTTCATTATCGCGTTGGGCATAATATAAGGTCAGGCCAAGATCAGTATTGATAACCGGAGATAACGGATCCAATTCGACCGCGCGTTTGCCTTCGGCAATCGCTTCTTCAGATCGGCCAAGAGAAGTCAGGGGACCGTCGCCTAACCATTGATGAGCAGTCGCATAGTTTGGCTGAAGCTCGATCGCGCGCTGGTACTCCCTGATTGCTCCCTGCAAATCGATGTCGTCAAACTCCAGGATTTTTCCGAGAGCGGCGTGTGCTTCCGCGACGTTGGGATCGATTTGAAGAGCTCTAAGTGCGGTCTCGCGCGCTTTTGGAACGGCATCGCCTTGCGGAACCGACGAATAATAGGGGAGCAAAACATGGGCGACAGCCAGACCGCCGTAGGCCAGCGCATAGTTGGGATCTTTCGCGATCGCCTGGTTGAAATAGTCGATCGCTTTCGGAATGTTGTCGCCGGATCGTTTTGCCCAAAGCAACCTGCCTTTGAGATAAAGCTCGTACGCGTCCGTATTCGCGGTCGGCTGTTTTGCGATCGAGGTTTTTTCCGAACCGGTAAGCTTTGCCTGCAGCGTGTCAGCGATCGTCTTCGCGATATCGCTTTCGACTGCGAAGATGTCGGTCAGCTTGCGATCGTAGATTTCGGCCCAGAGATGCGCGTTGGTCGTCGCGTTGATCAGCTGCACGTTCACTCGCACCTGATCGTTCGCTTTCTGAACGCTGCCCTCCAGGATGTTTAGAACGCCGAGCTGCTTCGCAATGTCGGACAAATTTTCCGGCGAGCTTTTGAATTTCGCCGTCGAAGTCCGCGCGATGACTTTCAAATCGGCCACTTTCGCGAGTCGGGTCAGGATTTCGTCCTGAACACCTTCGGCGAAGAACGCGTTGTCGGGATCGCGGCTGAGATTATCGAAAGGAAGAACGGCGATCGATTTATCAGTAGCCGGATGGTTCCGAGCCCAAATGGCATCTTGTTGAGGCGTTACAGAATTTCTTGCGCTACATCGCCCAAGAAAAAAAAGCGCGACCGAAAGCAGCGCGCCGATAATCACGACGTAAATCCATGCTCGTCCGGTGGAGTGACGGCGCAGCGCATCCGCGACCATGGTCCGCTCAATTCCTTTCGAAGTCGACTCGAACGCCCACGCGATGACGAGCGCGATTGGAAATCCGATCACGACAAGCGCGATGA
>QHOZ01000142.1 GCA_003219495.1 Verrucomicrobiota bacterium
CGGTGGCCCAGGAAGCTCGCCAGGAGGTTGCGCGAGTTGACCAGCGAGTGTCCGCGCTCGATGACTATGACGTGCAGGAAGCTATTGCCGTGACGTTTCGGGTCAATAGCGCGGTGCTGCTGCCCGAAGCCAGACATCAGTTGGACGAATTTGCGACGAAGGCTTTGGCTGCCAGCGGCTACATGATCGAAATTTCAGGTCATACCGATTCGACCGGCAGCGACGCCAGAAACATGCGTCTCAGCCGGGATCGAGCTGAAGCAGTCGTCGAATATCTGACTGTGAATCACAAGATTCCGGCGCGTCGTTTCATCACGCCCATGGGGTACGGAAAGACCGATGCCGTGGCCGACAATTCAACGGCCTCGGGTCGGGCGCAGAACCGCCGAGTCGAAGTGAAGATTCTGGCGAACCGCGGATTAAGGGCCAACGGAACCAAAGCTTCGAGCGCGCGCCCCTGAGACACCGTGACGACTGGAGCGCAACCGTCCCGGTTCCGGAACGTTGCAAGCGAGGACGCTTGCGCTCCAGCCATAGCGCGAATTGTCGATTTGCGATAGCGGTTCGCAAGTTGACTACTTGCGCTACAGAAAGCGGCTAACTGTTGACCGTGACGCCAAGATCGCGGATCAGCCCGTCGCTTAATCCATAGATCCATCCGTGGACTGATAACGATTGCTGGCGCGCGAAGGCGTCGCGCACCACCGTCGTCTGACTTACGTTATTGACTTGCTCGATCACGTTGAGCTCGCACAGGCGATCGTGTCGGGCTTGTGCGGAGGGCAGGGAATCGATTTCGGCTCGATGCTTCGCCAGCACGTCCTGCACGTGGCGCAACCAGTTATCGATCAGGCCCAGCTTCTTGTTGTTTAGCGCCGCCCCGACACCGCCGCAACCATAGTGACCGCAGACGATGATGTCCTGGACGGCGAGAACTTCGACGGCGAACTGAATGGTCGAAAGACAATTGAGATCGGTGTGCACAACTACGTTCGCGACATTACGGTGCACGAACATATCGCCCGGCAAGCAATTGACGATCTGGTTGGCCGGAACGCGACTGTCGGCACAACCAATCCACAAATAGTGCGGGGTTTGTTGATCCGACAGACGGCGGAAGAAGTCCGCATCCTGCCGCGTCATCTCCGCCGCCCACGTCCGATTTGGCCGCGCCACGTGAATGGGAAAATCCCGGTTGGCACATGGACTCCGGGAAATAGAACGAACGTCGTGTATCGGTGATTCGGGATGCGCAGCCCGTCGAGATAACTTCGGCTGCGGCGTTATCAAAGTAAGTTGTTGGTCGTGCTCAGGAGCCAGGCAAACCGTCGATCGGATCGCAGGTTTTCCAGATGAGGATCGACTCGGGCAAAGGTGAATCCGACGGCGTGTTCATGTTCGGCTTTATCCAGCCATAGAAATGCATTGTCGCGGTCGTTCAGCAGACTGTAGATAATCGCGATTTCATATGCAGTGACCCACTTTTCGGTTCGTTGACTGACAATCTCGTCAAGTAGTTCGCGCGCTTGTTCGACGTGACCAGTGGCGGCGAGTACGTGTGCGCGTTTGGCGCGCGTGGTTGGCGTATCACCGGCGAAAACTCTCTTCTGCTCGAACGCGGCCAGAGCTTCGGGCACCATTCCCTTGCGTTCATAAGCCCAGCGCAGGATGGTGTGCGCAGCTTGTCCGCCCGCGTCGATCGCCAGGGCTTTGTGGCATTGCGCGATCGCATCGTCGAAACGCTCGGCCAGAAAAAGCACATTCGCCACAGCAGTCGCGATCACCGGCGACTGCGGTGAGATTTCCTGCGCGCGCTCAATCTCTGACACGGCTTCGTCGTGCCGGCCCATCGCCGAAAGGCTGTACGCGTACCATCGATGCGAAACCAGGTTCTTCGGATTCAGCGTAATCGCCTTGCGCAGTTCGCGTTCGGCGTCCTTCCAATTGCGATCGTAATGCAGCCGGACAAAACCGAGCGACGCATGAGCTTCCGCCAGCAGAGGATCCGCGCCGACTGCATGGAGCGCGGCCTGCTTCGCGCGTTGCCAGGCTTCGGGCGGTGGCGGCTCGACGAACCAATTCAGCAGGGCATTGCAATCGGCGAGTTCGGCCCACGCCGCCGCAAAATCCGGCCGGATTTCCACGGCGCGTTCCAGACGCTCGATCGCCTGGCGCAATCCTTCGGCGCTGCGACGAGTGGCGTAGTAACGACCGGCCGTAAAGAGTTGCTGCGCCTCGTCGTCCAAAGTCGGCGACGTGTCGGCGGCGGGATTCGCAATCGCCGAGGTCACCGACGACTTAGCCGCAATTGTTCGTTCACGTTCGCCCGTCGGAATTCTCTTTGAGGTCGACGAGATGTGATCCACCAGCGTGCCCATCCGCGGATTCAGGCTTTGGAGAATTTCATTGAATCGCGGATAGCTGCGCAAAGGATCAAGCTCAGGATCAACCGCCATCCAAAGCACCCACGCGTCCTTCGTGTCCACGGCGCGCGCCAGCATGTTGAGGGCCTCGTCCGTTCGACCGAGCGCGGACTGCACCAGCGCGATGTGATAAGGCGATATGTATCGATGCGCCGCGAACTCGTTCATCTCGCGCAAAACATCTTCGGCTTGTTGCACCTTGCCGGCCCAGGCATACGCTGACCCGAGCCGCCCCAGGGTTCTCGAGGCTTTGCCAATTGTCGCGAGGCATTGGCTCGCGTTCGCGATCGCCTCGTCGTGTCTGCCGAGGGCCGTGAGCAGGAAGCTCGACACGTAGAGCAACATGACTTTGTCAGGATCAGTCTTCAGCAACTCGTGACACAGAGACAGCGCGCCGGGAAATTCGCGTGCATGATAAGCGCACCAAATCTGGCAGAAGCGAGAGATGATCGAAAACGGATCGAGTGAAACGGCCGCGCGCGCTTCGCGTGATGACTCGGTGAAACGGCCTTCCATGGCCAGTTGAAATGCGTACCAGGTGCGCGCCGGGGCATAGTTGGGATTGAGCTCGATGGCTCGAAACAGTTCGCGTTCGGCGTTGTCCCACGAAAAGTCTCGGCACAGCATCGCCTGGCCCAGGGCGCAGTGCGCTTCCGGCAACATCGGATCGATTGCGACGGCGGTTGACGCAGCGTCGTAGGCAGACGTCGCGCATTCATGAAAAGGCAGGACCGAATAGATTCCCAGCCAGTTGTAATATTCGGCGACGGCCGCATGGGCCACCGCGTAGCCGTGATCGATCGCAATGGCCTGGTGATAACAGACGATGGCTTTAGCGAATCCGTCTTCGTTGAACTTGTTCCAATACGAGCGCCCGCGCAGGTAAGCTTCGTGAGCTTCGGGATCGTTCGTGCCGCGTTTGGCCAGTCGCGTCAGTTCTTCGCCCGTCAGATGCGGGACGATGGACTCAGCGACGCTCGACGAGATGACGTCTTCGAGCGTCAACACGTCGGTAAACTTCTCGTCGAATTGACCGGCCCAGGCCGCAGTCCCGTCGCTCACATCCAACAATTGGACAGTGACGCGGATGCGATCGTCGACGCGGCGAATCCGGCCCTCGAGCACGAACGAAACGGCCAGTTCCTTTCCGGCCACCAGCGGATCAGCGTCGGTGTAACGCAGCACGCTGCTCGTCGGTCGCACGGCGAAACGTTGAATGGCGCTGAGACGCGTGATCAATGCATCCGCCAAACCGGTACCCAAATAATCGGATGCTGAATCGGCTCCGGCGAGATCCATCACTTTCAACGGCAGCACTGCCAGCACCGTCTCGGAACCACTGTGACTCGCGCGGAAATGGCCCGCATCGAATGGAACGTCAGGCAAATCTGAGAGCGGTTGCCCGGCGAGATAGGAAGCAATGTCGTCGCGCAATTGCTTGGCCGTTTGATATCGCCAATGCGGTTCTTTGCGCAGCGCGCGCATCACGATGGTCTCGAGCTCGCCCGAGAGATCGCGCCGCAATACCTCGATCGAGGCGCTGCGCGCGGAGTAGACGTGGTCCAAAGTTGTGCGCTCGTTTCCGTGCGGCAATAGACCGTACGGTCGCGTGATGATGACGCTCAAGGGCACCGGGGCCTCTTCACAGATGACGCGAGCTATCTCATGCGGCGCCCTATTGCCGAGAAAGTACGGACGATGGCCAGTCAGCAATTCTTAAAGCAGCACTCCGAGCGAATTGACATCAGCGGTCGGTCCACGCCCTGCACTTGTTCGGGCGACGCGTATTCCGGGGTCATCAGACGCATCGCCGTCGCCGTCGGATCGTGCGTAATGTCGCCGGCCAGTTCGGGATTTAGCAATTTGGCAAAGCCGAAATCGAGCAGCTTCGGCACGCCTTCGGAAGTCATAAAGACGTTCGATGGTTTGATGTCGCGGTGGACAACCTGTTTCTGGTGCGCGTAGTGCGCGGCGTCGCAAATCGAAAGGAAGAGGTTCGATCGTCCGGCAATGCTCAGCCGATGTTGGTCACAGTATCGATACAGAGGGAGCCCCTCGATGAATTCCATGACGAAGTAAGGGAGACCATCATCGGTAGTTCCGCCATCCAGCAGCAAAGCAATGTTCGGGTGATCGAGCGACGCGAGAATTTGCCGCTCTTTGCGAAACCGGCGCAGGATAAAATCGGTATCCATGCCGCGCTTGACCAATTTTATGGCGACGCGCTTGCTGAATTCCTTGTCGGCCCGGACTGCTTCATAAACCGCGCCCATGCCCCCGCGGCCGATTTCGCGCTCGATGCGATAAGCGCCGAGGCGGCGGCCAATCATCGGATCGACTTCATCGGCCAAAGTGTCCGCGCCTTTGATTTGGGCGTCCGCCGGAATCAGATCTTCCAACGCGCGCTCGCCCGTCTCGTGATAGTTAAGGAGATTGATGACTTGTTTGTGGAGCGATTGATCTCCGGCGCAAGCCTGAGAAAGATATGAAGCTCGGTTAGCTTCGGGCAGATCGAGGGCTGCCTGGAAGATGTCTTCAACTTGTTGCCACCGTTCGGGGGTCATAAAGAAATAAACGATTCAGCTGTCGTTTCGATGGGAGAAAGTCTTCCGAGCGCAGGCCTGATTGTACGTCTCACGCTGAACCGAGTGATCCTAGATGAGGGGAAACAAAAGATCAAAGAGACGCAGTCTGAAATATTTCAAAGTAATCTGCCGCCAAAGCGATTGAGTTTGATGCGTTGCTCTGCTAAAAGATGCATGGCAACCACCGGCATCAACAGAAGCTGCGATTACAGCCCCCGCGTCAAGAGCGACTTTCGCAAGAACGCATGTCAGGTCATCCCGATAACTTAAGCGATTCGGACGCTCCGAAAATCCGATTTGCCGAACCGGCGGACGCGGCTGCTTTGGCAGACTTGCGCTATGCACTCCGCTCGAGTACAGGCACGGCGACCGAACCTCGGCCAGATTTCCTCGCGCGCTGCACAGCCTGGATGGAAAACCATCTGAGGGACGAGCAGCGCTGGCGGTGCTGGGTGGCTGAACACGATGAAAAGTTGCTTGGCGCTGTCTGGCTGCAGTTGGTTGAGAAGATTCCCAACCCGCGGGCTGAGACTGAGCA
>QHOZ01000143.1:0-1055 GCA_003219495.1 Verrucomicrobiota bacterium
TCGGGCGCCCCATTCAAACAGGCGAATTCGGCGCCGACATGAAAGTGCACCTCATCAATGAGGGTCCAGTGACGATCATCGTCGACACGAAATTGAAAGAATGATGCGCCTCGGCTTAGGTCTCCCTTAACGCCGCCGCGATCGGCAGGCGGGCTGCCCGTATGGCGGGAAAAAGGCCGCCGATGAGCCCGATAGCAGCCGCCCAGATGATCGCGCTGATTAGCAATGCTGGAGTTACTGCGAAGGCGAAGGCAATCTGACTGAACGTTTGCCAGTTGATCGTCGACGCTTTGTACCCATCGAACGCAAAGTACGCGAACGCCGCGCCAGTGATGCCGCCGATCAAGGCGAGGACGAGCGATTCGAGCATCACCGAAACAATCACCGGGCTCGAACCGAACCCAAGCGCGCGTAGCGTGGCGATCTCGCGTGTGCGCGCAGCGACGGCGCTATACATTGTGTTCAACGCGCCGAACAGCGCGCCCAACGCCATCAACGCGGCGATGATCACGCCGATGGTCCTGATGAAAGGAATACTGCCTCTGGCAGCGCCTTCACCTTCAGTTGCGGATTCGTCATCACGGATTGCTTGAAACTCTGAAATGCGTCGGGCGAAGTGAGTTTAACGTACACCGATTGGAACGAATCGCCGCGATGATACGCCGGCTGAAGCACGGCGGCATCGGTCCAGATTTCGGATTCCGCCGAGCCGCCGCCACCAGCGAAAATACCAACGACCCTCCAATCGTTCTGCCCAACGCGAATCGTCTCGTTGACATCCAGGCCAGCGAATGCCCTTGCAGCTCCGACTCCCGCGATCACTTCGTTGCGCCCGGACTCAAATTTTCGACCAGCCACCATTTTCACATTGCCGCGGACGGCCATCGCAGCTTTTTCAACGCCGCGAAAGGGAACGTTTGCGTCCGTGCCCGTCGATCGCTTCGGCAGATTGATCATCACGAAAAGTTCGGCCGACGCCATCGGTCCATCGGCGGTCCGCGCCACGCCCGGCGCATCCGAAATCAGCCGCGTTTCATCGCGCGAAAGGCCGCTGG
>QHOZ01000143.1:1203-3901 GCA_003219495.1 Verrucomicrobiota bacterium
AAATCAGCCGCGCTTCATCGCGCGAAAGGCCGCTGGTCATCTCATTGTCCGCGCTGCTGCGCAAGACGATCACCACGTCATCGGCGCCCTTGATGGTCATTGCGGCACGAAAGCCTTCTGCAATCGACAGCACGCCGACCAATACCGCGACGACGCCGGCGATGCCCACTGCGGCAGTGAACGCCGAGCCTTTGCGCTCCGGAATCGTGCGCAGCCCAAACAAAGTGACCGAAGCGATCTGTGACAACCAGTTCATGCGTTCCTCCTCAAGGCGACCGCGATTTGCAGACGCATGGCTTGAAGGGCCGGCAAAATTCCTGCCAACAAACCAAGGGCAAACACCAAACCCGTCCCGATAATGATGTATCGATGCGGCAAGTAGAATATCGGCAGCATCGAAGGGACGGGGCTGCCGCGCAAAGTGAAAGCCCAGGCCAGGGCCAAACCGATCAAGCCGCCTGCCGCCGCAAGGACGCACGATTCGGCAATGACGAGCGCCAGCACGCGTTCGTTCGTGAAACCCATCGCCTTGAGCACGCCGAGTTCTTCGGTCCGCTCGCGCACCGCCTGACCCATCGTGTTTCCAGCAACGAGCAGGATGATGAAGAACACGGCACTCAGGATTGCGATCAGGATTGTCCCAATGTCGCCGATCTGTTGCGCGAAGCCTTGCATGAAGGCGCCTTCCGGTTCGGCTTTGGTCTCGTAAGGTGAATTCGCAAACTCGTTATCAATCGTTTTTGCGATGTCGCCGGCGTGGTCGGGGTCTTTCACTTTTACCGCATACCAACCGACCAGGCCCTGGCCGTAGGAGCGGGCTTCATCGAAATAATCGTAGCGAAAATAAAATCCAGAAGTGTCCGCGACTTTCTTATTCGCGTCGTAAATGCCCACGATGTCGAACTCCCACGCGCCCCCGCCTTTCTTTGGCCAGATTGGCGAGTTGAGAGCCACGCGATCACCAATCTTCCAATGAAAACGGTTTACGAGAGAGCGGCCCACGACGGCGCCAGTGCGGGTTCTCTGCCATGCCTTCATTTGATCCTCGGGCAGGCGGTATTCCGGGAAGATCGAAAACAACAGTTCCGGAATGGTCGGAAAGCTGCCGAAGAAGTTCTTCCGGTCATCCTGGTAAATGCCATTGAACCACGTGAAGTGCATCACTGAATCAACGCCCGGTACTGCTTCCATGCGCGCCTTGTAGTTCACCGGCAGTGCCATAATAAACGATACCTTGTGGCGCACGACCAGCCGGTCTGCGCCCGCCATCGAAATCCCCGCCGTAAGCGCTTCCTTAACGGTGCACAACAATCCATACAACAGAAACGCAACCAGGATTGAAAGTAGCGTCAGGGACGTTCGCAGCTTCTTGCGCCTCAAGTTCGCCCAAATAAGAGAGAAAAATCGCATAATTAATCCTCCGGCTTCTCAGCGAAGAGCTGCCCCTTATTCAGGTAAACCGTCCGGTTCGCCTGTGCCGAAGCATGCGGATCGTGCGTGACCATAATGATCGTCTTGCCCTGCTCCTTGTTCAGCGCCTTCAGGAGCGCGAGAACCTCATCGCCGGATTTGCGATCAAGATCACCCGTGGGCTCGTCGCACAGCAGCAGCGTGGGGTCGGTCACGATTGCCCGCGCGATGCCGGCGCGTTGCTGTTCGCCGCCCGAAAGCTGCCGCGGGTAGTGCCGTGCGCGATGCGACAAGCCGACCACCTTCAACGCTGTCTCAACGTGATGGCGACGCTCGCTCTTCGAGAGGTGGGTCAGCAATAGCGGCAATTCCACATTTCGTTCTGCAGTCAGGACGGGTAGCAGATTGTAAAACTGAAATACCAGACCGACATGCCGCGCGCGCCACGCAGCCAATTCGCGATCCGACATTTCGTCGATGCGATCCGGCCCAATCACCACGAGTCCCTTCGTCGGGCGGTCCAGCCCTCCGATCAGGTTCAGCAACGTGGATTTGCCGGAGCCGGACGGGCCCATCAGCGCCAGGAACTCGCCTTTGGGCACCTCGAGATTCAAGCCGGCCAGGACGTGAATCTCCTCGGACCCACGTCGAAAGACTTTCTCGACGTCCTTCACTTGAACCAAAACTTCATTTTGCGTTGTCATTGTTTTGCTTCCGTTACTCTCGCGCCTTCGGGCAGATGATCCGCGCCATCCAGCACCACTCGCTCGCCGCCATTGAGCCCGGCGGCAATCGTCACCTCGTCGCCTTGCATCGCTCCCACTGTGACACCACGCGGCTCCATGCGCCCATTGCGAACGAGCCACACAACATCCCGGCCGTCACGCTGCCGCACGGCCGCTTTGGGAATCGTGATACGCCGTTCCGGGACTTGCCGCTCGCCCGAAGTTTGAAAGGCGACCTTCACGCTCATTTCGGGAAGAATGCGCGGGTCGAGCTTATTAAAACCTACACGCACTTTCACAGTCGCTTTCTGACGGTCGGCGGTAGGAATGATGGCGATCACTTTAGAAGGAATGTGCCAGTCCGGATATGCGTCGAGCGTGGCTTCCACGGGTTGGGTCGCCTTGACGCGGTTGATGTAGCTCTCATTCACGTCGACCTCGACCTCTAATGATGTCATATCCACGATGGTGCAAATGCCGGTGCGCGTGAAGCCGGTCCCGGCTGAGATAGGCGAAATCATTTCACCCGGCTGCGCATTTTTCACAGTCACGATGCCGCTGAA
>QHOZ01000144.1:0-13341 GCA_003219495.1 Verrucomicrobiota bacterium
CAACAAAATTGTTGAGCTTCATGGAAACATTCATCGCTTCCGTTGTTTCGAAAACGATTGTGCGCGCGACAACTTCGATGTCGATCAACAACGCTGTCGATCTTGCGGCGGCAATTTGCGCCCCGACGTTGTGTGGTTTGGCGAAACGCTCCCGGTCGATGCAATCGAAACCGCAATCGCGGCCGCTGAGACGTGCGATGTCTTTCTCTCAATTGGAACTGCAAGCGTTGTCTATCCCGCGGCCGATTTGTGGCGACGCGCCAGGAATGCAGGCGCGATTATCGTTGAGATCAACAAAGATCCCACGTCGCTCACGCCCCTCGCCGATTATCCTTTGCCTGGCAAAGCAGGAGAAATTTTGCCGACGTTGATCGCATCGGTTTGGAAGAAAAACAAAGTTCGCGAAACAAGCGACGCTGAGTAACATCGCCCGCCGTGCAAGCGGATAGTCACAAGCGATGGATGGACGAGGCGATATCGCTCGCGAGCGCAAGCGTGCAGGAACATAACGGCGGACCGTTCGGCGCGGTGGTCGTTCATCAAGACACCATCGTTGGCCGCGGCTGGAACCAGGTCACGCGCTTGTTCGATCCGACCGCGCACGCAGAAGTGATGGCGATTCGCGAAGCGTGTCGCACGCTGCAACGTTTCGATTTACGCGGTTGCGAGATTTACACCAGCTGCGAACCCTGCCCGATGTGTCTCGCGGCAATTTATTGGGCCCGGCTCGATCGAATCTTTTACGCCTGCACGCGCACGGACGCTTGCGCGATCGGCTTCGACGACGATTTCATTTACAAAGAGATTCCGCTCGAAATCGCAGCGCGTGCAGTGCCCATGATTCAGGTTTCACGCGACCGCGCTCGCTCTGTGTTTGAACATTGGGAAGCGAAGCCGGACAAAATCCCGTATTGAATCATTTCGCTGGGACCGTAGCCGATTTCTTGGCCGAGGCGCGACGTTGATCGATCGCGGTGAAGATCGCTTCCGGTGTTGCCGGCGATGCGAGCAAAACTTGGCCGCCAGATTCGCCGAACGCGGCAATCGCGTCCCGAATTGCTTCGCGCACCGAAATCGCAAGCATCAGCGGCGGTTCCCCAACGGCTTTGCTTCCATGAATCACATCCGGTTGCGCGGCTTCGGATAGAAACTCTACGTTAAAAATTTTCGGCGTGTCGCCAACCGCGGGGATTTTGTAAGTGTCCGGCGAATGAGTGAGCAATCTTCCGTCCGCGTCCCAGATCAATTCCTCCGCGGTTAACCAGCCCATGCCCTGAACGAACCCGCCTTCGATTTGGCCGCGCGCCACGCCGGCATTAATCACGTCACCGGCATCATGCAAAATGTCGACGCGCGTGACTTGTGTCATTCCGCTAAAGCCATCGACCTCAACTTCCGACACCGCCGCGCCCACCGCGAAATAATGAAACGGTCTCCCCTGCCCCGTCTCGCGATCGAAATAAATCTCCGGGGTTTTGTAATAACCCGTCGCGCTCAAACTCGTGCGATTGAAGTACGCGCGCTGGACCAGTTCCGCGAAACTCAGCGCCGACTCCGGAAGATCGACATCGCAAAATTGATTCTCGACGAAACGAACTTTGTTCTCATCCGGTGCGCGTCCATTTTTCTCCCCGAGCATTTCAATTGCGAACGGCAACAAGCGCGCGCGCAACGTGTCGCAAGCATTCTTGACGGCCGCGCCGTTCAAATCCGTTCCGCACGATGCCGCCGTTGCCGAAGTGTTCGGAACTTTGTCGGTTTGCGTCGGCATTACGCGAACGCGATCAATCGAAATCCCGAGCTCCTTCGCCGCGACGGCCGCGATGTTCGTGTGCACGCCTTGCCCCATCTCGGTGCCGCCGTGATTCACTTGCGCCGTGCCATCTTGATAAAGAAGCACGAGCGAGCCTGCTTGATTCAAATGCGTCGTCGTAAATGAAATGCCGAATTTCACCGGCGTGATCGCGAGCCCCCATTTGCGGTGCGCATGGCTCGCATTCCGTTTTTTGATCTCTTCGCGCCGTGATTTGAAATCGCTCTTCTCGATCAATTCCTGCCAAATGCGTTGCAGTCGGTTGTTTTCAATTTCCTGGCCGTAATGTGTCGTGTTGGTTGCGCCGCTCCCGTGATACAAATTTTTCGCGCGCACAATCTCGGGCGACAACCCAAGCTCACGCGCAACGCGATCGATGATTTCTTCAATCGTCAACATTCCCTGCGGTCCGCCAAATCCACGGAACGCAGTGTTGGACGCGAGATTCGTTTTCGCGACGAATCCTTTGAACTGAACGTTCGGAATGTAATAACCGTTATCGAGATGAAAGACCGCCCGATCGGTCACCGCGCGAGAAAGATCGAGCGTCCAACCGCCGTTTGAGTAGATGTCGATCTTCGCCGCGAGAAGCAAACCCTCGCGATCGTAACCGACTTTGAATTTCCCAAGAAACGGGTGGCGCTTCCCCGTGATCATCATGTCCTGATCGCGATTGAAACGAACGCGCACTTTCCGTCCGGTTTTAGATGCGGCCAATGATGCGAGCCCGGCCAACATCGCCGCTTGCGTTTCTTTTCCGCCGAAACCGCCGCCCATTCGCGGACATTGCACGACCACTGCGTTCATCGGGAGCGCCAGCAAATGCGCGACGATGTGCTGCACTTCCGATGGATGCTGTGTCGACGAACAAACGAAAACGGTTCCGTCTTCACCGCGCTCCGCCCAACCGGCCTGCGTCTCGAGATAAAAATGATCCTGACCGCCGATCGCGAACTCGCCCTCGAGCTTGCCGGGCGAATCGCCAAACGCGCGCTCAAAATCGCCGCGCTCAATGTGGTTCGCTTCCGTGTGAAAACTTTTCTGATCGATCGCGTCCTGAATTGTGAAAATTGGCGGCAGCGCTTCGTACTCGACGACAACTTTGTCCACGGCGGCGCGACACGCTTCCTGCGTTTTGCCAACAACGAGCGCGACGATTTGTCCGTGATAAGAAATTTCTTTATCCGCGAGGAGGATTTCGTCGTGGCGAACCGCGCCAACGTCGTTTAATCCCGGAACATCTTCCGCAACCAACACGGCTGCGATGCCCGGCATCTGTTTCGCCGCGGAAACATCGCGCCGGAGAATTCTTGCGCGCGCATGCGGCGAACAAACCGGCCACACCTCGAGCATTTCTTGCCCGACAGGCGCGTCGTCCACGTAAACCGCGTCGCCGGTAACATGTTTATGTCCGCTCTCGTGCGGTTGTGCACGATTCGGTGACGGCGATCGAAATTCGATCGCCTCATCCGCCAGTGTCTGATCGTCGTCGTTAAAAAATCTTTCGAACAAACTCGCGATTAGCCGCTGCCGATAAGTTTTGCTTCCGCGGACATCCGTTATCGGCGTGAATTCGTTTTCCAACGTCGGCAAGATCGACACCAACATTTCGGCATCCCATTTTTTGCCGGTGAGTGCTTCTTCGGTTTTGCGCGCGCGAACGGGGGTCAATGCGACGCCGCCATAAGCAAGCCGCGCATGTTTAACGATTCCCTGTCCGTCCAGCTCGACTGTGAAACATCCCGCGACCGTGCTGATGTCCATTTCCCGCCGCTTGCTCACCTTATAGAATTTCGTTCGCCGATTTTTTATTCTCGGGACGATGATCGTTTTGAGAACTTCGCCGGGTTCTAGCGCGGTCTTTCGATAGCCGAGGAAAAATTGTTCGAGCGGCAATGTTCGTTCTCGCGCGGCCGACGCCAGAACAACACTCGCATCGAGCGCGAGCAACACCGGCGCCGAATCCCCGATTGGCGACGCAGTCACCAAATTGCCGCCCATTGTCGCTCGATTTCGAATTTGGCGGGAGCCGAAAAGGTACTGCGCCGCCAACGAGCCATTCTTTTTCCGTCTTGGTGATTTGCGTGAGCTCCGGAACCGCTTCCACCGAAATCAATGCCGGAAATTTTCGGAACCGCTTCGAAATGTCGAGTCCGAGCTCGGTCGCGCCGGCAATTAATCGCGCTTCGGGATAGTCGCCGATGAAAGCAAAAAGTTCCGGCATGGAAGTCGGGCGCAGAAATTTTTCGCCGTTAAGCGCATAACGAATCGAGGCGAGCTCGACCGGTCCAGTTTTCTGCGGCACTTCAAAGCGATCGTTGCCGATCTTGCACTGAAACGCTTCGGTCGCGGCGGCGTTGATCGCACGATATCCAGTGCAGCGGCACAAATTTCCGGCGAGTTGTTCGTCGAGCTGCGCGCGCGTCTTTAAATTTTTGCGGTAATAGCCTTCGAAGAGCGACATCACAAAACCCGGCGTGCAGTAACCACATTGCGATCCGTGATTGTTGACCATCGCCTGCTGCACCGGATGCAATTTTCCATTGGCAACACCTTCGACCGTGACGATGTCGCGTCCCGCCATCAACACGAGCGGCACCAGACAACTGTTGATCGCGCGATACGTGCGTTCGCCGCGCCTGTTAAGATCGACAATCGCCACCGAGCACGCACCGCAATCTCCTTCCGCGCACCCTTCCTTCGATCCGGTCAGCCCGTTCGCGCGCAACCACTCGAGCAGCGTTGTGTTCGGCGAAATCGCGTCGAGCCGGATCGGTTTGCCGTTCAAGCGAAACTCGATCGCGTTCATCATTTGCGGCGACCTTGGAGAATTTTCAGGAACGAGCGCGAGCGCAATTCGTCGAGCGTCAAACCGGTCGCAAGCGCTTCCTCCTCGGTGATCGCGCCGCAAGCCATACCGCGCAGGAAAAAATTCAGAAGACCTTGTCCGGTCGCGGCGTCATCGAACACATCGCCGAACAACGACGCGAGCGCGGCTTTCTCGACAAACGTTTTCAAACGATTCGATGCGGCCTCCAAACCTTCGAGGAAAAATTGATAGACCGCAGCGTAGCGCGTGACGAATTGCGCCGGGTGCAAATCCCAGCCCTGATAATATCCAGTCCGCAACGAGTGCAGATTGTCATTAAACCCGAGCCGCCACGCTTGATGAATCGCTTCGCAATTCTCGCGCTCTTGTTCCGATGTCAGTTGTCGATCTTTCGGCGCGCGATGCGGACCGACCGGCAAAATGTTGGTCGCGCCGTCGGAAAGATGAGTGCCGGTGCCGGCGAGTGAGACCAACATAATCTGGCGTGCGAGATCACAAACCGGATGACCCATCGCTTGATATTTCGCGGTGATTCCGCACGACGCGGTGTAATCGTAAACGCCAAAGTGCACGCTGCCGCAACGACCTTCCGCCGCGCCCACTAACGACATCAAGGGACTTTGTCCGCGCTCATTGATAATCGCCTGCGGTGTCTCGATCATCAGCTCGATCTTAAGCGCGCCACTCGAAAGTCCGTTTTTGCGCTCGAGAATTTCAAACAATCGGATCGCTGCCGTCACGTGCGCGGGAATTTGCACCTTCGGCAACGTAATCACGAAATTGTCCGGCAATTTGCCTCCGGTTTCTTTGACGAACGTCGTTACGAAAATATCGAGCGTGCGCATACTTCGCGCGCGCAGATCTTCATTGAATGGTTTGATTCGGAGGCCGATAAACGGCGGCAGGCTCTTTGTCGCTAGCGCTTGCGCAACTTCGATCGCAGCCGATTCGGCGTGACCGTCCTCTTCTTCGTCTGCGCGATTTCCGTAACCGTCTTCGAAATCGAGCCGAAAATCTTCCAATGGTTCGCGCTTGAGTTTTTCAATGACGCGATCGTAAACGCGTTCCGCGAATTTCGCGTCGCCCGCCAATCCGATTGCGCGAGCGAGCGTTGGAGCGTCAGGCGCGTATTCCTCCAACGAACGAAGCGCGACGGCGCCAAGTTTTTTTGGCGAATCGACTTTGAACAAATGCGCGCCGCCATAAACGGTGTGCACGGCCTGGCGACGATTCGATTCGCCGGGATAACGGCGCATGAAATCTTTGTTCGCATTGCTCAGCGCCGCGACGATGTCTCCCGTGTCTTTTGTCTCAAAGCTGCTGCGCGCACTCATTGTTCAGAACGGTTCGGTCGAATTAATTTTCCGGACGGTAAACCGGCGATTTTACCATCAACAAAGATGGTTTGTCCGCGCAAAACTGTCCGCACGATGCGACCGCGCAAGCGCCGGCCGACGTACGGGCTATGCCGATGCCGATAGAGCAACGATTCGCGCGTGACGCTTTCTTCCTCGCTAAGATCGACAATCGTAAAATCCGCATCCTTGCCGACAGCGATATCGCCTTTTTGACCAACGCGGAAACGTCCAGCGACTTGTTTGCTTGTTAGATCGGCGATGCGCTCGGGCGAAATCGAGCTATCGAGCAACAGCGGCAGCAAATGCTGACAACCGGAAATTCCGCCCCACACTTCAAAAAAATTCTGCCGATCCTTCATCGACCACGGCGATGGCGAATGATCCGAGCCGATTGTCGTCACTTCGGCCAGCGCGTCGCTCAGCGATTGTCGATCTTGTTCAGAGCGGAGCGGCGGCGCGCATTTCGCGACCGCGCCGAGTTGTTCCATGTCCGCGTCAGTAAAAACGAGATAGTGCGGACAAGTTTCGCATGAAATGTCAACGCCTCTCGCGCGCGCCGCAGCGATCATCGCCACACCACGGCCGCACGAAACGTGAACGATGTGCAAACGACATTTCGTTTCCGCGGCGAGATCAATTGCGCACTTGATCGCATCGAGCTCGGCCTCGACCGGGCGTGATTCCAAATAATCTCGCGCGGTTGTTTTGCGCTCGGCGATTTTTTGTTTGGTAAGTTGCTGCGTCATCTCCTGAGATTCCGCATGCAACGCTACCAAAAGATCGAGTTCGGATGCGCGCTTCATCCCTTCGCGTAAGATCGACATCGTCACGTACGGGAAATCGTCGATCCCGCTATCGCACATGAACGCTTTCAAGCCGACGACACCGCGATTTCGCAATGTTTCCAGTTGATCGAGATTCCCGGGAACTAATCCGCCCCACAAACCGAAATCGACGAACGATTTTTTCTCCGCGGCGGCTTTCTTTGCGTCAAAGTTTGCGCCATCGATTGTCGGCGGGTGCGCATTGAGCGGCATTTCGAAAACGGTCGTCGTTCCGCCGGCTGCACACGCGCGCGATCCGGTTTCGAATCCCTCCCAATCGGTTCGGCCCGGCTCGTTGAAATGAACATGCGCGTCGATCACTCCCGGCAAGATCGACATCTCAGTTGCGTCGAGTTCTTCGCGCGATGTCCCGGGAAGATTCGGACCGACCGCCGCAAACTTTCCGTCGAGAATTCCGATGTCGCGCTCGCGACCACGCACGAGCAAATCGAAATCACTCATCGCTCAGGTCAGCGCAGGCGTGCCCCACACGCGCAATCGACTCACGCCGCCGTCCGGATAAATATTCAGACGCACGTGCGTGCAATTGCCGATCTTGGCGAGCTCGCGCTCAAACAAGTGCCGTTCGCTTGCTCGCAGTTTCGTTTTTGGAAGAATCTTGCGCCAGCCCGCGCTCTTCAATTCTTCCGCTGAAGCGTTCGGCGCGCTGATTCCGTCGATCGAGCAAGTGTCAGGGAAATTTCCTTTGAAGTGATTTGTATCGACTTCGATTTTTCGAATCGAACCCGGCGCGCCGAGTTTCAAAATAATCCAATCGTGTCCGGGACCGCGCCGGCGTTTCGTTTCCCAACCGTCGCCCATGTTCTTCGCGCGACCGGGCATGATCAAATTGTTCATCGAGCTGAAGAACATGTCGCTGCAAGCAAGCGGAACTCCGCCGTTTTCGATTGCGGCAAGATCGACAATGTCGCCGGGTTTTATTTTGCTCCAATCCGGAACAACGATTCCGTAAACGCGAAAACGCGCCACCCCGCCATCTGGAAAAATATTCAGCCGCACGTGCGTCCAGGTTTTGTCGTTCTTAACTTCAAAAAGATTTTGCGATCCGGGATTCAACGGAGATCTTTTTAGAATCGATTTCCAAGTGAGTTTGCCAATCGCGGCTTCGGATTTTGGAAAGCTTCCGGACTTCGCGATCGCATCAACCGAAGCGAACGGCGGGTGATTGCCAAGGAAATGATTCGTGTCGATGTCGAGCGCGCGAATGATGCCGCGGAGACCGAGTTGAATGACGCACCAATCGTTGCCGGGCTTGCGACGCCGGCGCGATTCCCAACCGTCCATCCATTTGCCGCGCTCGGTGAATTTATCGGGAATAAAAATTCCGCGACCGGGTTTTAGGAGATTTTCTTTCTCGGCGAAAAATTCATCGTTTGCGATGAGCGCGATTCCGCCGACGCGCTCCGCCGCAAGATCGACAAGACCAGGCGGCGCGGAAGGTGTTGGATTAGCGGAGCTCACGCGGCGACCATTTTCATTTCAGCTACCGCGATAAGTGCTGTAGCTCCAAGGCGAGACCAGTAACGGCACGTGATATTTTGCGCTCGCGTCGGAAATGATGAAGCGCACCGGCACGCGGTCGAGAAACTTTTTCTCGCCGAAGTAATTGCCCACAAAAAAAATTAGCTCGTAACTGCCGGCCGCCATCGAGCTTCCTTCGAGCAACGCCGAATCCGTCCGGCCGTCTTTATTGGTCTGAACAGTTTTCAAGAGTGCTTTCTGGTCCGACGACCAGAGTTCGATCTTCATGCCGGCGGCCGGTTGACCGCGCATTGTGTCGAGGACGT
This sequence comes from Verrucomicrobiota bacterium, assembly GCA_003219495.1. The sequence goes on from QHOZ01000144.1 coordinate 8,634, forward strand.
GAGTTGTGAGAGCGCTCATTCTACTAAATCCTTTAAACGCAAATCGGCGATTTTGAAAATTTCGCGCAACGCGATTTCGATTTCCTGTTCGCGAGAATTTTGAAGGCGAATCGGAAACGCGTCCAGGATCGCCTGCTTTTTGTTCTGCCGCGCACAAATGACGAACGGAAAACCGAAACGTTCGCGATAACGCGCATTGTATTCCTGAAAGCGTGCGACTTCTTCCGGCGAAAGATTTCCCAGCCCGGCGCTGGCCTGTTCGGATTTCGATTCCGCCGTGAGCGTGGCGTGGCCAACCAGATCGGGGTGCGCGCAAATCAATGAAAGTTTTTCGTCATCGCTCGCTTTCATGACCGTTGCGCACAAAGCCGCGTAAAGCTCCGCGCGATCAGCGAAGGGTCGTTTGTCCGCTGCTCGCGCGACGATCCAAGTCGAATGTTCGAACACCGGCGCCAGCGCGCGGGTAAATTCGTCGCGCTCCGCCGCATTCAATTCCTCAACCTTTGCCATCGCATTATCGGACTAAATTAATTTATCATGGGACGCAATGCCGAAGCTCAATTCCCATCGTTATGGTAAAGCGCGCGTGCGCGTGGCCAAGATTTTGCGCAGCAAGGATCGACAATCGATCGTCGAGATCGACGTCGCGGCGATGCTCGAGGGCGATTTCGAATCGTCCTACACCGCGGCGGCGGGTGACAACACCAAGGTCGTCCCGACGGACACGATCAAGAACACGATCAATATTCTCGCGAAAGAAAAGCTGAGCGAAGAGATCGAGCCGTTCGCGATCGCATTGGGCGAACACTTCGTGAAGCGTTACCAACAAGTTCGTTCGGCGCGGATCGAGATTAGCGAGCGCGACTGGCGCCGGATGGACATCGACGGAAAGCCGCATCCGCATTCATTCGCCGCCGGCAGCGATGCGAAAATGTTCACACGTGTTGTCTGCGCGCGCGATTCACAAACCGTCGAATCCGGCGTTCGCGATCTGGTGATTCTAAAATCGACCGGCTCCGGATTTGAAAATTATCCGAAGGACGAATTCACAACCTTGCCCGAAACACCCGACCGCATTCTGGCAACGTCTTTCAGCGCGACCTGGAGCTACGCGAAAGCCCCGAGCAGTTATCGCGACCGAAATGATAAGATGATGGCCGCAATGCTAAAGGTTTTTGCGAACAACTACAGTCCATCGGCGCAGACGACCTTATTCGAGATGGGCACGGCCGCGCTCGAAACTTGTTCGGAGATTTCGCGCATCGAGCTCGCGATGCCGAATAAGCATTATCTTCCGATCGATCTTTCGAAGTTCGGCCGCGAAAATAAAAACGAAGTATTCACGCCAACGGACGAACCGCATGGCCAAATCGAAGCGGTGGTAACGCGCGATGAATGACGCAATTCTCGAAGAATTATTGCGCGCGCGTCAAAGCCGGACACCATGCGCTCTCGCCACAGTTGCGGCCACGACTGGCTCAGTTCCGCGCCAACCTGGATCGAAAATGCTCGTTTATGCCGACGGCAAAACTTCGGGAACAATCGGCGGCGGAAAATTCGAAGCGCTCGTGGTCGAAGAGTCAATTAAAAGCATCGCCGCAAAAAAAACGCTTCTGAAAACTTATCCGCTTCGTGAAGACAAGCCGGATTCGTTCGGCGCGATTTGCGGCGGCGAAGTCACGATCATGATCGAGCCGCAGAACTTGAGTGCCGCGCTTTTTCTCGTTGGCGCCGGTCATTGTTCGCTCGCCATCGCCAAGCTCGCGACCGATTGCGGAATGTATGTCACCGTCGTCGAAGATCGCGCCGAGTTGATCGAAAATTTTCCGCCGCCGACCAACCGCGTTGTCGCGAACTCGGCGAAGTTTATTTCCCAACGCGATTGGAGCGATGACGAAGCGCTCGTTTTGGTGAGTCGAAATTACGAGCTTGATCGCGAGGCGCTCGCAGCTGCGCTCAAGAAGAGCGGCGCGGGTTATATCGGAATGATCGGCAGTCGCCGCAAAGTGCACCGCGTCTTCGACGCACTGAAGCAAGCCGTCTCCGTCGAGAAATTGAAAGACATCTACGCGCCGATCGGGTTGGACATTGGCGCGGATTCGCCGGCGGAGATCGCGGTCAGCGTGATCGGTGAAATTCTGCAAGTCCTGCGCAAACGCAAAGGCGGCCATCTTCGCAGCGCGTCTTGAGCCATGCTAAATCCGAAACGCACAGTCGCGGAATTAAAGGAGTTGCGTTCGCTCACCGGCGACGAGAACGGCGCACAACGCGTCGCGTTCACGAAGCCCTGGGCAAAAGCGCGAAAATGGTTGCGATCGAAAGTGGAAGAGACCGGCGCCGAAATTCATAACGATCCGGGCGGAAATTTTTGGGCAACGCTGCGCGGCAAATCGGAGAAAGCGCTCCTCATTGGCGGCCACATCGATTCCGTGCCGAATGGCGGCTGGCTTGACGGTTGTTTGAACACGATGGCTGGTGTCGAAATTTTGCGACGGATCGCTGCGCAATACAAAGGCGAGCCGCCTGTCACAGTTCGGCTGGTAGATTGGTGCGACGAAGAAGGCGCGCGCTTCGGCAAAAGTCTTTTCGGTTCGTCCGCGTGTTCGGGCAAGATCGACATGGACGAGACGCGCGGACTTAAAGACAAAGATGGCATTCGTTTAGTCGACGCGGTGAAGGAACACGGAATCGATTTCGAGAAAGTGAAAGATTCCGGCAAGGAATTGCAAAACGCGGCCGCGTATATCGAATTGCACATTGAGCAAGGTCCCGTTCTGCTCGATCTCGATCTTCCACTCGGCACAGTCCTTGGAACTTTCGGAGTCGAACGCCACGCAATCACGTTTCGCGGACAAGCCGCGCATTCCGGCAGCACGCCGATGAACCGTCGGCGCGACGCGTTTCTGGCTGCCGCGCGAATGAGCTCCGAGATTTACGAGATCGCGAAACGCAGCGGCCAGGGAGTTTGCACGATTGGTTCCTGCACAACGAAACCGGGAATCGTCACCAGCGTCGTCGAAGAATGCCGGATCACGCTCGATCAACGCCATCTCGACGCTAACGCGCTCCAAAAAATGTTAGTCGAAGCAAAAGCCGCCAGCGAAAAATTCGCCAAGGAAGGAGATGTCGAAGTTTCCTGGGAACGAATTTGGAACATCGAGCCGATCTTATTTAATAATGAGCTGATCGGAATGGCCGACGCCGCCATCTCCGAATCCGGCGCGAAACAGCATCGTTTGCCGTCCGGTCCGCTTCACGATGCTGCCGAAGTCTCACGCGCGGGCGTTCCTACGGTAATGATGTTTGTGCAAAGTTTGCACGGCATCAGTCACAATAAGATCGAGGACACGAAGGAAGAGCATCTCGAGCTCGCGGTTACTGCGTTCGACAAGCTTGCTGACAAGGCGATAGCTTGGATTGGGTAAGCAAAAGCCCGACATTTTTGTATCGAATTTCCGCGGCCAGCGTGCTACAAGACGCGGTTTTGCAAAGGAGTCCGTTATGCCAACACTCGCTACCACTGTTGATGGATTAAAGCTTCCAAACCCATTTGTAATTGGTTCCGGTCCGCCCGGGACGAATCTCAACGTCATCACGCGCGCCTTTCGCGAAGGTTGGGGCGCGGTCATCGCGAAAACGATCAGTCTCGATTCCTCCAAAGTGATCAACGTCACGCCGCGTTATGCGAAACTTCTCGCGGCTGACGGCAAAGATGTTGTCGGTTGGGAAAACATCGAGCTTATCAGCGATCGCAAGTTCGAGATCTGGATGGACGAATTCAAAAAGTGCAAAGACCAGTATCCGGACGGAATCCTGATCGCGTCGATCATGGAGGAATACAACAAGGATGCATGGAGCGAGATCACCGAGCGCTGTCAGGACGTCGGCGTCGATGCGTTCGAGCTGAACTTTTCGTGTCCGCACGGTTTGCCCGAACGAAAAATGGGCGCGGCCATGGGCGAGAATCCGGAGATCGTTGAGGAAGTGGTCGGCTGGGTAATGAAAGCCGCGAAGAAACCGGTCTGGGCAAAGATGACGCCGAACGTCACGCGCATCACCGAACCGAGTCGCGCGGCATTTCGCGGCGGATGCGAAGGCGTGAGCGCGATCAACACGATCCGCAGCGTGATGAGTGTAAATCTCGACACACTGCGGCCGGAGCCGAGCGTTGAAGGTTACACCACACCCGGCGGTTATTCGTGCACAGCCGTTCGTCCAATCGCGCTTCGAATGGTCATGGAAATCGCAACTATGATCCGGAGCGAATTTCCGGGAAAAAGTTTATCGGCCATCGGCGGAATCGAAACCGGCGGCGACGCCGCGCAATTCATTTTGCTCGGCGGCGACACCGCTCAAGTTTGCACCGGCGTGATGAAGCACGGTTATGAAATGGTGAAGCGCATGTGCGACGAGCTGCTCGCGTTCATGGAGAAACATAAATTCGAAACGCTCGCCGACTTCAAAGGCAAGAGTCTCGATTATTTCACGACGCACGCCGAGCTAGTTCGCATGCAAAAGGAGCGCAAAGACAAACAAAAAGCGGCCGCCGAAGAAGCCGCCGCCAAGAAAATGGTCAAAGCCGACAGCGAATGGAGCGGCGATGATTTTGTGAAGCAATCAGACGCGCTCGCGCGCAACTAAAGGCAGTGACAAGTGACCTGTGACCAGTGACAAGTAAGAAAACCGCTACCTCCGCAAACATGTCACA
>QHOZ01000144.1:13372-16640 GCA_003219495.1 Verrucomicrobiota bacterium
CCATCGCGCGGCGAAGTCATCGCCGAAGTTCCGGCGTGCACGAAGGAACATGTCGATCTTGCGGTCGAGTCGGCTGCGGCCGCGTTCCCTGCGTGGCGCGATACGCCGACGATCGAGCGCGCGCGATTGTTCTTTCGATACCGCCAACTACTCGAAGAAAACTTCGATCGCATTTGCCAAAGCGTTTCGCGCGAGCATGGCAAAACTTTGGCCGAAGCTCGCGGCAGCGCTTATCGCGGGATCGAGAACGTCGAGTACGCCTGCAGCGCGCCGACATTGTTGATGGGCGACACGCTCGAAAATCTCGCGCGCGGCGTCGACTGCGAAACGATGCTGCAACCACTTGGCGTTTGTGTCGGCATCACGCCTTTCAATTTTCCAGCGATGGTGCCGATGTGGATGTTTCCGCTCGCGCTCGTTTGCGGAAACACGTTCATCCTCAAGCCCAGCGAGAAAGTTCCTCTTACTGCGTTGTTGATCATTGAGCTTTTGGAAAAAGCGGGTTTGCCAAAAGGCGTGCTCAATGTTGTTCCCGGCGGCCGCGAATGTGTAGATGCACTCCTCACTCATCCGAAAGTGAAAGCGATCTCGTTTGTCGGATCGTCGCCAGTCGGAAAACACATTTACGAAACTGGAACGCGTCACGGCAAACGCGTCCAGGCAAACGGTGGCGCGAAAAATTATGTCGTCGTGATGCCGGACGCCGATGTGGAGCGCACTGTGGAAGCACTTTCTACCGCGGCGTTTGGTTGCGCCGGCGAACGTTGCATGGCCGGTTCGACCGCGATCGCTGTCGGCAAAGCAGCCGAGCGCGTTTTGCCGACGTTGGTTGAAGCCGCGCGCGCGATCAAAGTTGGTCCGACCGATGTTGAGAAATCGCAACCCGACATGGGACCGGTCATCACCGCACAACATCGCGATCGCGTTTTCAGTTTGGTCGAAAGTGGCGAGAAAGAAGGCGCGAAGATTATTGCCGACGGTCGCGGCGTGAAAGTTCCGGACGCGCCGAATGGATTTTTCATGGGCGCGACGATTGTCGATCAAGTTCAGGACAACATGACCATCGCGCGCGAAGAAGTTTTCGGCCCGGTGTTGAATGTCATGCGTGCGGACGATGTCGATCAAGCGATCGCAATGGCGAACAAGTCTGCATATGGAAACGGCGCTTCGATTTTTACGAACTCCGGCAAGGCCGCGCGCGAGTTCAAGCATCGAGTAAAGGCCGGAATGGTTGGAATCAACATCGGCGTGCCAGCGACAATGGCGATGTTTCCGTTCACCGGCTGGGACGAATCGTTCTACGGCGATCTTCATATCCAAGGAAAAGAAGGCGTCCAGTTTTACACGCAGCAGAAAGTCATTTCCACGCGGTGGTTCGGCGACGGTGTGGGCGACGTCTGGAAGAAATAAAACGAGTGACGAGTGACACGTGACGAGTGACAGGAATTTCTGTACAACACTCGCATGAATAAAAAACCCCAGAGCTATAGAGATCTAGTGGTTTGGCAGAAAGGGATTCAAACCGCAAAACTGATCTACAAACTGACGCGCAGCTTTCCTGGCGAAGAGAAATTCGGAATCACCTCACAAATGCGGCGTGCAGCGATCTCGATCCCGTCGAATATCGCGGAAGGGCAGGCGCGTCACACGACAAAAGAGTTCATTCAATTCATTTCACATGCCGAAGGATCGGCTGCAGAACTCGAAACACAGTTAATCCTTAGCATTGAACTGACTTTTGCGAACTCGGCAGAAACTAGGGAAATATTCGCGCTCTTGGATGAAGTGCGACGAATGATGAACGGACTTCGACGCAAACTCGCAGGACTAAAGTAACTCGTCACACGTCACTCGTCACATGTCACTGCTCATCAAGAACGGCGAGATCGTTACGCCCGACGAACGCTACGTCGCGGACATTTTCTGCGAGAACGAAACGATCACGCGGATCGAGCGCAACATCGACAAAGTGAAGGCGGACGAAGTTATCGATGCGTCCGGCAAATATATTTTTCCAGGGTTCATTGACCCGCACGTCCACATCTATTTGCCATTCATGGGCACGTTCGCGAAGGACACACACGAAACAGCGAGCCGCGCCGCGCTTGTCGGTGGAACAACGACCTTCATCGAAATGATTTGTCCGGCGCGCGGCGACAAGCCGATGGAGGCGTTCGAACTGTGGCTCGGCAAGGCGGAGGGCAAGAGCGCGTGCGATTTTACGTTTCACATGGGCGTGACGCGTTACGACGCTGAAGCGGAGCGCGATTTCAAAGAGATCGTGAAACGCGGATTGAGCAGCTTCAAGATCTTCCTCGCTTATAAAGGCGCGTTCGGAATCACCGACGAAGAACTTTATGCGGCGTTAACGCTCGCCAAAAAACTCGGCGTCATTGTCACGGCGCATTGTGAGAACGCCGATCTGGTTCTCGAGCTGCAAAAAAAGTTACTGAGCGAAGGAAAAACCGGGCCGGAGTTTCATTATTGGAGCCGGCCGCCCGTTGTGGAAGCCGAAGGCGTGCATCATTTGATGACGTTCGCCGAAATGACCGGGGCGCATGTTTACACCGTTCACACCAGTTGCGAGGAAGCGCTCGCCGAAGCGATCCGCGGCAAAGAGCGCGGCGTGAATGTTTGGGTCGAGACGCTGATTCAATATTTGCTGCTCGATCGCACCAGCGCCGAACCGAATTTCGAAGGCGCGAGAAACGTGAGTTCTCCCCCGCTCCGCGACAAAAAAAATCAGGGAGTAATGTGGAATGCTTTGGCCGATGGATCAGTCGCAACGCTGGCGACCGATCACGCACCGTTCGATTTCAGCCAGAAGCAAGTGGGAAAAGATGATTTCACGAAAATTCCGAACGGGATTCCGTCGCTCGAAGATCGCGTGAATCTTTATTTCACCCACGGCGTGAAAGGCAACAAGATCGACATCCAACGGTTCGTCGACACCGCGAGTACTCAAGCCGCGAAACTTTTCGGATTATTCCCGCGCAAAGGCGCGATCAAAGCCGGCAGCGACGCCGATCTCGTCGTTTACGATCCGAATTTTCGCGGAAAGATCTCCGCGAAGACGCATCAAATGAATCTCGATTACAATTCGTTCGAAGGGTTCGAAATTCAGGGACGGCCGCACGTCGTCACCGTTCGCGGTAAAGTCGCAGCGCGCGATGGAAAATTCGTCGGCGAATCCGGTCGCGGCCAATTCCTGAAGCGCGAGCCGTCGCATTTCGAATGAGCTCGGTCTCGCTCGCGCCGGACGTCGACG
>QHOZ01000145.1 GCA_003219495.1 Verrucomicrobiota bacterium
AACCACCACGCGAGAAAAAATACCGCCGCGAGTTTTGCGACCTCGGATGGTTGAAAGCTCGCCGGGCCGAATCCGATCCAGCGGCGGGAGCCGTTGATGCGCATTCCGAGATGCGGCACGTAACAGCACGCGAGCGCGACGAACGCGAGGCTGAGCCAAATCCACCAGGTGCGTTGCCAAAAATGGTAATCGATGACCGCCGCGCAAATGCAGCCGATCAAACCGACGCCGAGCCAAACCGATTGGCGTTTGAGAAAAAACAGCGTGTCGCCGTGACTGTCGCGGGCAAAAGCGCTCGTGCTGAAAAGCATCACGATGCCGATGACGAGAAGTCCCAGCACCGCAACGAACAGAAAATAAGCGCTCTTCTTGTACATTAAATCGACAACTACTCGTTCTTCTTCGCGGGTTTCGTTTTTTCCGGAATCAAAAGCTTCTGACCGATTTTCAGTTTGCGCGGATCGTCGATGTGATTCAGCGCGAGCAGATCGTCGTAGGAAACTTTGAATTTCTTCGCGATCGTCACCGGGTTGTCGCCTTTCGCCACCACGTAAGTCTTTCCGGAATCGAGGACTTTCGCTTGCGGTTTCACCGCTGTTTTCTGTGCAACCGGCGCTGCTTGAGCCGGTGGCTGCGGTTTGGTTGCGTCTGATTCAACGCCCACCGTCTTTGGCGCAGCCGCCGACGCGGAAGTCGCCGACGCTTGCCGCGTTTTGATCGCGTTGAACGCGATAATTCCGGTCACGGCGACGACGTGAAGCAAAAGCACGACGAGCAGCGCGCGCGACAATCTCATGCTCGGCTCCGCAAGCTCGCCGTAATCGGCGGCCGCGACGCCGGCGCGCATCGGCCGTCGCACCGCAGTGGCGCGAAGTTTTTTGCGTGGTTTGAATTTGAATTTGAAGAACTTTGGCATTGTGAACTTCCTTTTCATTGAGGGAGAGCTTGAACGAGGGCTCGAAATTGATCTCCGCGGTCGGCGTAACTTTTGAACATGTCGAACGAAGATGTGCCCGGCGAAAAGAGGACAACCTCGCCGGATTTCGCGGCGGCGTGCGCGCGCGCGACCGCGTCGGCCAGAGATGTCGCGCGCTCTGTCTTCACTGCGTCTTTCCAGTCGCTCGCGATTCGCTCCGCCATTTCGCCGATCAAAATTGTCGATCTTACTTTTTCCTTCACGAGATCGCGCAGCGGTTGAAAATTGAAGCCTTTGTCTTTTCCGCCGGCGATCAACACGACCGGTTTTGTTTGCGCGAGCAGCGCCTTCTCGACCGCGTCGAGATTCGTCGCCTTGGAGTCGTTGATATAATCGACGCCGCCGATCTGCCGGACGAATTCGCAACGGTGCGGCCGCGGTTCGTATTTCGAAAGCGATGGAACCATTTTTTCGAATGGCAACCCGCGCGCGTGGCCTGCGGCCAGCGTCGCCATCAAGTTCTCGATGTTGTGCGAGCCGCGCAATTTCGTCTGGTTCATGCGCAGCACCGGTTTGTTTTCGAAAACGATAGCGCCTTCGCTCAAACGAAAGTCGGCCCGATTCGAATACGCGCTGAAGGTGAGTTTGCGCGCTTTCAATGGCGGCAAACTTTCGACCGCGTTTACGATCGCGACGTCGTCCGCCGTTTGATATTCGAACATGCGCAACTTCGCGGCGCGATATTCGCTAACCGAGCGATATCGATCCAGGTGGTCGGGCGCGAAATTCAACCAGAGGGCGATCGACGGTCGAAAGGTTTTGATCGTCTCGAGCTGAAAGGAGCTTACTTCGACCGTAAGGACGTCGTATTTGGTTTTCGCACGCGCGACTTCGGAAAGCGGTTTCCCGATATTGCCGCAGGCGATTGTTTTTTGTCCGCAATCGTTCAGCATTTGCGCGAGCATCTCGGTCGTCGTCGTCTTGCCGTTGGTGCCGGTGATCGCGATGACCGGTGTTTCCGCCGAGCGCCAGCCGAGCTCGAGCTCGCCGATGATGTCGATCTTGCGCGACGAAAAATTTTGCCCGAGCGCACACGCGGGATCGATTCCCGGGCTCAGCACGACAAAATCATATGTGCCCGAATCGCGATCGGCCGCGTCGCCGCTAATCACGTGAATGTTTTGCCCCCGAAGTGTCTCGATCGTTGATTTGAGCAGCTTCGATTCGTCCGCGCTGTCGAGGACGGTGACGTTTGCGCCTTCGTCTTTTAACAACAAGGCGGCGGCCATTCCACTCAATCCCGCTCCGAGCACCGCGACCTTTTGATTCGAGTAGCGCAATTTTTACCTCAACTTCAAAGTTGCGAGCCCGAGCAGCGCGAAAATTCCGGACAAAATCCAAAATCGCACGATCACGGTGTTTTCTTTCCAGCCGACGAGCTCGAAATGGTGATGGAGCGGCGACATTACGAAAATGCGCTTGCCGGTGAGTTTGAAACTCATCACCTGCAGGATCACTGACACCGCTTCGATCACGAACACACCGCCGACGATGACGAGCAGTAATTCCTGTTTGCAGCAGATCGCGACGACGCCGATCAAGCCGCCGATCGCGAGCGAGCCAGTGTCGCCCATGAAAACTTTCGCGGGGTGACAGTTGAACCAGAGAAATCCGAAACCGGCGCCAATCAGTGCCGCGCAAACGACGGTCAGCTCGGCGGTGAATGGATAGAACGGGACCGAGAGATATTCTGCGACGCGATAATTGCCGCCGGCGTAAGTCAGAAACGCATACGCGAATGCGACCGTGATCGTGCACCCGGCGGCGAGTCCATCGAGGCCGTCCGTTAAGTTTACCGCGTTCGACGCGCCTGCGATGACGATCACGAAAAACAAAACGGTGAACCAGGTTCCCATGTTCGTGACCACTGGAATTTTGAAGAAAGGCACCCAAAGCGAGCGCGCCTGGACTTCGATGAGGGGACTGTTGAGAAAGACGGCGGCAATGACGACCGCGAGCCCGACCTGAAAAAGAAATTTGAGCCGGCTACTGATCCCGTCCGATTTTTTCTTGGTGACCTTGAGATAATCGTCAGCAAATCCGAGCGCGCCGAGATAAACCATCGCGAAGAGGGCGAGCCAGACGAAACGATTGTCCGGCCGGGCCCAAAGAAAACAGGAAATCAAAACTGTGCCGATGATCAGGATGCCACCCATGGTGGGCGTTCCTTGTTTCACGCCATGCAGGTCGGCGAGACGATGAACTTCCGAGGCCTGACGGATTGGTTGGCCGAGCTTGAGCGCGGTCAAAATTCGAATGACCCAGTTCCCGAACAGCAACGAAAGAACGAACGCGGTGATGGCGGCGGCAACAAGAAAACGTTGAAGCCGCCGAATTGTTCGCTGAGCCGATGAAGGTAATACATCATACGCGCGCGCCTTCCGGAGAGCTGAGATGCGCGAAGTGTTCGATCACTTCTTCAGTGCGCGCGAGCCGGCTTCCTTTAATCAGGACCAAATCGCCGGCTTCGGCAATGTCGAGCAAGCGCTTGGCTGCCTCTGATGTCGACCCAACGGCGGTGCTTTTTTCGAGTCCGGCCTTTTTAGCGGCGCGCACGATGATTGCGCCCATTTCGCCAATGCCGATGAGGTGATCGACTTCAAATGACGCCGCGGCTTCGCCAACTTCTTCGTGCCCGCGCTGGGTTTCGTTTCCGAGCTCGCGCATTTCGCCGAGGACCGCAATGCGTTTTCCGTCCGCGTCCAGCTCGACGAGCGTCTGCAACGCCGCTTTCATCGAATCGGGATTCGCGTTGTAACTGTCGTCGAGAAATTGCACGCCATTGACCTCTTTGATTTGCAAACGCGCTTTGGTCAACGGAGTTCCGGCCAGCCCGGCGGCAGCTTCT
>QHOZ01000147.1 GCA_003219495.1 Verrucomicrobiota bacterium
GCACCCCGACATGACGGTGCGCCGGCCGGACGGCTCCTGGATTTTTCATTTCGTGAATGTGATCGACGACATTGAGATGAAAATCTCGCACGTTATCCGCGGCGAAGATCATCTCTCGAACACGCCCAAGCACATCGAGCTTTATCGCGCACTTGGCGCGACGCCGCCGAACTTCGCGCACATCCCGCTTATATTGAATCGCGACGGCTCGAAGATGAGCAAGCGCGATGAAGGCGCCGCGATTACGACTTACATCGAGCAGGGTTACGCGCCGGAAGCGGTGCGGAATTATCTCTGCCTGCTCGGTTGGTCGCCGAAGGACAATCGAGAAAAGATCGACATCGAGGAAGTGGTGAAGCTTTTTGAACTCGAGAAAATAAATCGCCGCAACGCTGCGTTCGATCTCGACAAATGTTTTTGGCTCAACGGCCAATACATCGCGCAAATGTCGCTCGAGCGTTTCATCGAGCTGGCGCGGCCATTCATGGAGCGCGCGAAGATCGACATCTCGAATGAAAAATACACCCGCGACGTGCTCGCGATCGTGAAAGAGAAGATCAAACTCTTCAAAGACGTGCCCGAATGGACGAGCTACTTCTTCAAAGAAGAGTACGAATTCGATCCCGAGGCGGTGAAGAAGGTTTTCGGGAAACCAGAAGCGGCCGGGCATTTGAAATCGTTGCGCGAGGAGTTTGCCAAGATCGACAACTGGGATTTCGCCACGCTCGAAGCGAGCTTGAAATCGCTCGCGCAGAAGATCGGCTGCAAGACCGGCGATCTCGTCCATCCCGCGCGCGTGGGCGTGAGTGGTCGCAGCGTCGGCCCAAGTTTGTATCACATGCTCGAAGTGATGGGGAAAGAGCGCGTGCTGAAACGATTCGATGGAGCTATCGACAAGTTTTCCCGCGTGTCATCCTGAGCGGAGCGAAGGATCTCACATAAGGTGGTTGATCACGCAATTGAACTAGTGTGACGTTCGCTTTGACCGTGAGATTCCTCGCTCTGCTCGGAATGACATGAAAAAGAAACGTGGAGCGACCAAATCCGTTTACTCGCTCGCGGACTTGAAAAGTTGGCGCGAAATCGATCCGCCAATTCGGCTCGGCGTTTTTGGCGATCCGGTTGAGCACTCGCTTTCGCCGCAGATGCAAAACGCGGCGTTGAAGCATCACAAGATCGACCTGCAATATTCGCGGTTCCACATTTCGCCGGGCGAGCTGCGCGAAGCGCTGGATCAGATTCGAAAGCTCGAATTCGTCGGCGTGAATTTGACGATTCCGCACAAAGTTGCCGCGCTCGAGCTGCTCGATTCCGTCGAGGACAACGTCAAAACAATCGGCGCGACGAACGTGGTGAAGATCGACAACGGCAAGTTGCGCGGCTTCAACACCGATGGCCGCGGATTTGGCCGCGCAGTTCGCGAAGAATTTTCGGTCGATCTTCGCGACCTGCGCGTGCTTGTGCTCGGCGCGGGCGGCGCGGCGCGCGCGATTGCGCTTCAATGCGCGAAAGAAAACTGCGAACGCTTGGTGATTGCGAATGGCACCTTTGAAAAAGGCCAGGCCGTGGTCGATTCGTTGCGCGAGTTTTTTTCCGGCCCGAAAGTTTTTGGACCAGTGCCGCGCCTGCAAGCGATTGCGTGGGAGGAGCGCGCGTTTCAATTTCAGATTGCGAATGTCGATCTTATCGTGAACGCAACGCCGGTCGGTTTGAATCGTGGCGATCCTTCGCCGATTCCCGCGCGATTGCTCGCGCCGCACCTGATGGTTTACGACACGATTTACACTGACAAACGCACGCCATTAGTAGCGGCGGCGGTCGAAGCCGGCGCGCGCGCGACGAACGGATTATCGATGTTGCTGCATCAAGGTGCGCTCGCGTTCGAAATCTGGTTCCAACGCGAAGCTCCGCTCGAAGTGATGCGGAAAGCGATCAGCTAGGAATTTTCTCGCGCCATTTCCTGGCCGCGCTTTGTCGCGGCTTCGACCGCCGCGATCAAACTTTCGCTCGCCCCAAGTTTTTCCATGACGGCAAGTCCAGCTGCGGTGGTGCCGCCTGGCGTTACAACCATTCGGCGCAATTCCTCCGGCGACATTTTCGATTCGAGCATGATGTCGGCTGCGCCGCGCGCGGTTTGAATCGCCAGTTCCATCGCGACATCGTTCGCCAGACCCAGTTTCGTTCCGCCGGCGGCGAGCGCTTCGATTACGGTGTAAATAAACGCGGGGCCACTTCCGCTGAGCGCAGTGACTATGTCCATTTGCGACTCGTCGATCTCAACGGCAACGCCGATTGCGTTGAAAATTTTCTTCGTAAGATCGACATCTGCGTTGGTGCTGCGGGCTCCGCGCGAAATTCCCGTCGCGCCGCGACAGATCGCGGACGGTGTATTGGTGAGGGCGCGCAAAATTCGCGCGTCACAAACCTTTTCCATGTTCCCGATGCGAACGCCGCCCGCGAGCGAGACCACGAGTTTGTTTTCCAGTTTCGTTTTGAGCTCGGTCAAAACCGGTAAGACCATTGGCGGTTTCACGGCGACGAAAATCGTGGCCGCTTTCTCCGCGACCTCAGCGTTCCCGGCGGTTGTTGAAACGCCGGTTTCGTTTTGCAGCGTCGCGCGCGTCTGCTCGTTGGGCTCGCTGGCGATAATTTGTTCCGGCGGACAAAATTTTGCTCGCATCAAGCCGCGAATGACCGAGCCGGCGAGTTTTCCTGCGCCGATGAAGCCGAGTTGGTACGTTTGAGAAGCCATCGTTTTCCGCGATATTATTTCATGGTAGCCGCCGCTGTAAATTCGCAACCTGCGCAACGTGACGTTGCATCCGGTTCGAACCGTATGCGCGGTTCGACTGCCGATCTTGCCAAGGAGTTGCGGCACCTAGCGACTGAGCGGAACGCGGTCATTCTCGCGCACAACTATCAAGTGCCCGAGCTTCAGGACGTGGCCGATTTCGTCGGCGATTCGTTAGGCCTGAGCTATCAGGCGGCGAAAACGGAAGCGGACGTGATTCTATTCTGCGGCGTTCATTTCATGGCGGAGACCGCAAAGATCATTAATCCGAACAAGCGCGTCATTCTGCCGGATCTCGAAGCGGGCTGCTCGCTCTCGGAATCGTGTCCGCCGGAAAAGCTGGCGGAGTTTTTGCAAAAGCACGCCGACAAAAATTATTACGTTATCGCTTACATCAATTGCAGCGCGGGAGTAAAAGCGCAGTCGGACATCATCTGCACGAGTGGTAACGCGGACAGGATCGTGAATGCCGCGCCGAATGACCGAAACATTCTGTTCGTGCCGGATCAAAATCTCGGCGCGTGGGTGACGGAGCGGACCGGGCGCGAAATGGATTTGTGGCAGGGCAATTGTTACGTCCACGTCGAATTCACCGCGCGCAGCATCTCGCGGATTCGCGAAGAATTTCCAGACGCGCTGGTCGTCGCGCATCCGGAATGCACTTACGCGGTTCGCATGCTGGCGGACGAAGTATGCTCGACTGAAAAAATGGTCGCGTTCTGCAAAAACTCGCCCGCGAAAGAAATTATTGTCGTCACCGAAGCCGGAATGCTGCACCGGTTGAAGAAAGAGATTCCGGAGAAAACATTCATTCCGGGGCCGACCGAGAATTGTTTCTGCGGCGAGTGTCGTTACATGAAAATGAACACGCTGGAGAAAGCGTACAACGCACTGCTCAACATGGAGCCCGAGATCACGTTGCCGGAAGAAATTCGGGCGCAAGCGGAGCTTCCAATTCTTCGGATGCTCGAGCTGAGCCGCTAACGCGGCGGTGGTGAGGTTAGGTGACGAGACAAAGCAGGAATAATCTTGTCACTCGTCCCTTGTCACTTATCACTTCTGCGTGGAGCGGCCATCAATCTGGGTCATCATCGTGGTTTTGCTGCTGGGCGTTTTGTTTTTGCGCGAGCCGCGGTTCCAACGCTCTGAGGAAATATTTTTGCGATGGCTGGTGCGACATTCGCAACCAAGCGCCAAATCGGTGCCAATGACGATTGTCGATCTTGGAAAAGAAAATCCGCCCGCGCCACTCGACGCGGCGTTGCTCTTGCAGGGAACGCTCGAATTCAAGCCGACCGTGATTGCGGTTGAGCCCGTTTTGCAGTGGCCGGATCAAGTGAAAGATCAGGAACAGATCTTCATGGACCAGGCGATGCGCGTGCCAAAGCTCGTGCTCGGTGCGGAGCTCACCGCTACCCCTGATCCCGATGCCCCGGTGGCCGAGATCAGCGGTTTCAGCAACGTAACCGGACGCCGCGGCGATCTTCCAACGTTTTCCGGAATCGAGCATCAACCCGACGAAGACGTGAGAATTCTTTCCACGCTTGGGTTCATTAATCTGCCGGAGGAAAACGCGAACGAGCTCCACGTGCCGTTGCTGTTTCAATATCGCGGCGAGGTGGTTCCGTCGTTTCCCTTGCAGGCGGCTTTGCTCTGGATGCGCATCACGCCGACCGAAGTGAAGATCGACATCGGCTCTGCGATCACGCTTCCGAACGGAGCAAAAATTCCGATCAACGCCGACGGCACCTTGATGGTGAATCCGCAACTCGCGCAACGAGCGCGCCACATTACGCTGAACGAGCTCTTGCTCGCGACCCAGCAGCATCAAAGCGGCGCGGCGACCAGCATTCGTCTCGAAGACATTCGCGCTCAACTCATCGTCGCGGGAATAGAATCGAAATCGCCCGACCTGCTCGCGGCTGCGATCGCCGCGATTCAATCGCAAACGTTCGTTCGCCGCGTCCACTGGACTTTTGATTGCGCGATCGTTCTCATCGTGGCGCTGATGAGTGGCGCGTTGCGAAGATTTTCGCGCGTGGATCTAATCATCGGTGCAGTCGCGTTTACCGCCGCCTACTGCTTGATCGCCGTCGGCATTATTTCCGCTTATTCCATTTGGCTTCCGGGGTGGTTGCCGCTCGGCGCCGTTTGGATCGCAGTCCTCTTCGCGATTGTTTTGCCGAAGCCGAAAGGGGCCGCGCGCACGGTGACGATCGCCGCGCCACCGCCGACGCCGTGATGAATCAGGACGAATCCGCGGCAGCTCACCTCGATCGTCTGCACGCTGGCGGCGTGGTGGACATGCATTTCGATCTGTTGATCGATCTTTACGAGAAGCGAAATCAGCCCGGCGTTCTTGTTTCGCATTTCTTGCCGGAGTTCGACGCCGGAAATATCGGTCTCATTGGCGCCGCGATTTATGTGGAGGACCGCTATCTGCCCGAAATGGGATTGCGTGTCGCGCTCGATCAAATTGCGCGGCTCTACGCTGAAGTCGAACGAAGCGATCGGTTCGCGATTTGTAAAACCGGCGCGGAAATCAAACAAGCGCGTGCCGCCAATAAGATCGCGATCATCATCACGTTGGAAGGTGTTGAGCCGATCGGAGAGGATTTGAATTTGCTCCGAGTGTTTTACGAGCTCGGCTTGCGCATGGTGGGACTGACTCACGCGCGCCGCAATGCCGCCGGCAGCGGTGGAATTTTCGCGGCAAGCGGTTCGTCTGCAGATGGATTGACTGCGTTGGGCCGGGAAATCGTTCAGGAATGCGAGCGAATCGGCATCATCATCGATCTCGCCCACATCAATCCGCGCGGTTTCGAAGAGATTGTCGATCTTACGAAGAAGCCGCTGATCGTTTCGCACACAAACGCGCGAAAATTTTACGACATCGAGCGCAACGTCAGCGACGAGCAGATCAAAATGATCGGCCAACGCGGTGGCGTGATCGGCTTGAACGCGATTCTTGTCAGCTCAACCGCCGAAAACGCGACGATCGATCGATACATCGACCACCTCGAGCACGTGATCGGTCTCGCCGGGATCGCCGCGGTCGGCATCGGCTTCGATTTTTGCGAATACTTGTTCGAACAGCTTCCGGAGAACGTGCGCAAAGAACTGGCCGCCAAATTAACCGCGCCCCATTTCATTCCTGATCTCACGAATCATTCGCACGCACGAAATTTTACGCGGACACTGATCGAGCGCGGGTTTAGTGATGATCAAATTGAGAAAATCCTCCGCGGTAACTGGCTGCGAATCCTTGGAGAGCTTCTTTAGTTCAATTTGAAATTTATTAATCTCACGCGTCGGGTGGAGATCGGCGCCAACTCTTATTATTTAGAGGCCGGTGGGCGTCGACTCATCCTGGACTCGGGAATGCATCCGAAGTTCGCGGGAGAAGAAGCGTTGCCGAATCTGAAAGCGCTCGGCGACCGCTTGGTCGACGCGATCATCGTTTCACATTCGCATCAGGACCACATCGGGACATTGCCGGTCTCCATGCGCCGCCAACCGCAGGCGCGTGTTTTTATGACGGAACCGACGAGCGAGATCGGCAACGCACTCTTGCACAACTCGGTCAACGTCATGACGCGGCAACGCGAAGAAGTGGGCACGACATTGTATCCGCTATTCACGCATCGCGAAACGGATCGAGCGGCCGAGCGCTGGCGAACCTGCGCGTTGCGCCAGCCGTACAATCTTTCCGGCGAACGCTCGTCATCCAATGATGGCGAGCTCACGTTTGAATTTTTTGACGCGGGCCACGTTCTCGGTTCCACGGGAGTTCTTCTTCGCGCAGGAGGCCGGACCTTGTTTTACACCGGCGACGTGAACTTTGATGATCAAACCATCGCCCAGGCCGCGGTGTTTCCGGAGGAGAAGATCGATATCCTCGTGATGGAATGCACGCGCGGAGATACGCCGGTACCTGCGACGTGGTCGCGGCAAAGCGAAGAGCAACGATTCGCGCAAGCGCTTGACGCCGCGTTCGCGCGCGGCGGTTGCGTTCTCATTCCGGTGTTCGCGCTCGGCAAAACGCAGGAAGTGCTCGCGATGCTTTACAAATTGCGCCGCGACAAGATTCTCGATTTCCCGATCTACATCGGCGGACTGAGCACGAAGATCACCGAAATCTACGATCAGCGTGCGCAAATGGGCCGGCGTCAGTTGCCGCGATTGCAATTGCTCGACGACCTGCGCCCGTTTGTTCTGAACGCGGAGACGATTCAGGATGCGCACGCTCGACCGGGGCGCGTGTATGCGCTTTCGAGCGGAATGATGACGCCAAAGACGCTCTCGAATATTTTTGCGCAGCGCGTCGTCGATCAACCTCGCCAGTCCATTTTTTTCGTGGGTTACGCCGATCCGGAATCGCCGGCCGGAATTTTGCGCAACGCGCGGCCAGACGACGAAGTGAAGCTGGACCCCGATGAAGCCTCGCAACGCGTGCGTTGTCACATCGAGCAGTTCCAATTCAGCGCGCACGCGTCGCGCGAATCGCTCGTTGCTTACGCCGAACGTCTCGCGCCTAAAAAAATCATTCTCATTCACGGCGATCCGCCAGCGGTGGAATGGATGCGCGCGCGGTTAGCGAACGATCTGCCGAATTCTGAAGTCATTGTGCCGACGCCTGGAGTCGAGATGGATCTTTAGTGAGAATCGTTTCCTGGAACATCAATTCGTTGCGCAAACGCCAGGATCGGTTCTTTGAGTGGCTCGAAAAGACAGAGCCTGATGTTGTTTGCTTGCAGGAAACGAAATGCACGGACGATCAATTTCCGGCGCTCTCAATTCAATCCGCGGGCTACGATTGCGCGTATCACGGCGAAAAATCCTATAACGGCGTCGCGATTCTCTCCAAGACGAAGCTGGCCGATGTGCGCGCGTCGCTTTGCGATGAAGTTGTCGATCCGCAGGCGCGCGTGATCTCAGCCAAGATCGACAATCTGCGGGTCTACGCCGTTTACGCGCCGAATGGACAGGCGGTCGGCTCGCCCGCTTACAAATACAAACTCGAATGGTATGCGCGACTGCGCGATTGCCTCGCCAAAGAGAAAGATGTCGATCTTGCTGTGTGCGGCGATTTCAATGTCGCGCCAGAAGATGCCGACGTGCACGATCCCGCGCTTTGGCACGGGGCGATCATGTGCTCGAATGATGAGCGCGCGGCGTTTCAACAACTTTGCGGAATCGGTTTGCGCGACACGTTGCGACTCCATCAGCAGCCGCCGGGCGTTTTTACCTGGTGGGATTATCGCATGCTCGCGTTTCCGAAAAATCGCGGCCTGCGGATTGACGCCGTGCTCGCGAGCGAATCGCTCGCGAAAAAATGCACCGCGTCGGGAGTCGATCGCGAATTGCGCAAAGGCAAAGATCCGTCCGATCATGCGCCGATCTGGGCGGAGTTCGGCATTGAAGATTAAGCGTTGCGCGTTGAACGTTCAGCGTTGATGCCTAACGAAGCTCAATTGCGCGTTGCCAATCCGCCGCCGAAGCCGCTGCTGATTTGGGACGGCGAATGTCATTTCTGCCGGCGCTGGATCGAGCGCTGGCGCGAGATCACCGGCGACCAGGTCGATTACGAAACGTCGCAGCAAGTCGGCGATCGCTTCCCGGAAATTTCGCGCGCGCAATTTGA
>QHOZ01000146.1 GCA_003219495.1 Verrucomicrobiota bacterium
CTTGCTCACGTCCCAAGCCGCCGCGCGGATCGTGATTGTCTAGTCAGGCAACCTCGACTTAATGCCGGCACCTGGCGCAGAGCGTCTGGAACATATCGAGGTGTTGCGCGGATTCGCGCTCGCGGCTGTTCTGCTGGTTCATCTGCAGGACTTGTCCCTTTACACTTTTTTGAGTCACGATGCGCAGTCTTTGCTGCCGACGGCGCATTGGGACAACCTTATCGCTCCCGCCTTCATCGCTCTCTTCAGGTGGAAGGCGATTACAATTTTTACCTTGTTGTTCGGGGTCAGCTTCGCGCTTCAGCTTGAGCGGATCGATTCCGCGCCGCGGTTTTCCGGATTTTTTATCCGACGTTTGTTCATGCTGCTCGTCATCGGAATCGCTCACAGCATTTTTTATTATGGAGATATTCTGCGCTACTACGCGGTGATGGGAGTTTTCCTTTTGCCGGCAAACCGGCTGCGAACGCGAACGCTCGTGTTGATCGGAATTGTCATCGCGCTGTTTCCCTGGACTTTGTTCGATTCATTTAACTCTTTTGTTATTCGAGACGACGCATCCTGGCAGCAACTCGTGACGTCGACGCGCGCTGCCTTCGCCGGACCAAATATTCTGGAAATGGTGAGAGCGAACATTCACTACGACTGGTCAATCTTTGCGAGCGACTGGAGTTTTCCCCTCACGCTCCTCGGCCGATTGTTTATTGGTGCGGCGATCGGCCGTTCGGCTGCGCTGGCCCGGCCAAGAGAAAATGCGCGGAGCTGGCTTTGGCTATTAATAGTGACAATGCCGATTGGCATTGGATTGACTGCGTTTGTCTCCGTCATGGACGATCGAAAAGTACCGCAGATGCTGCAATCCTCCATCCGCGGCGCGACGTCACTCTCGCTCGGCCTCGCTTACATCGCGATGTTTGTTCTCCTTTTTCAATTGCCCGCGTCGCGACGGCTACTCTCACCGCTGATTGCAGTTGGCCGCATGGCGCTCACGAATTATCTCCTGCAAACGCTCGTCGCCATCATTCTCTTTTACGGCGTCGGGTTCGGGATCGGTCCGCGCTTTGGTTTGATCGGCACGCTGCCCTTCTTCGCCGCCATCTTCAGTCTTCAAATTATTTTCAGCCAATGGTGGCTCCGGCGTTTTCATTTTGGACCGGTGGAATGGGTTTGGCGCCGTTTGAGCTACGGCTTTGTCATTCCGATGCGTAAAAACTGCCAGGAATAAGCTGTTCTCCACGCTTTGGTTCTCGGCGCGATCCATGGTAAGATCAGCCATTCCACTCCACTCCATGAAAACTCGTATTCCAAATTCAAATCTTGTCGCCGTGATCAGTTTGGTCGCGGTAATTTTCGCAGTTGGCAGATTCCTTTTTGGCGCCGATCAAAAACAAGCCCGCGTCACCGAAATTGTTCACGATGTGCGCCTGCTCGCCTCTCAAGCCGCCGCGCGTTCCGCGACGGTTAACGATACCGTCAATCCTGGGACCGCCGTTCGCACCGGCACTGACTCGCGTGCCGAATTAACCTTCACTGATCTCACGCTCGCCCGACTCGGTGCGAACACCGTTTTCACCTTCGGCGGTGGTACGCACACTTACGATCTCGGCAGCGGCGCGGTTCTGATGTCGGCCCCGCCACAAGCAGGCACCGTGAAAATTTCCACAGCGGTCGCGACCTGCGCAGTGAGCGGATTCACCGCTATTCTCGAGCGCCATTCGAACGCGTGGAATAAATTCATCCTGTTGCACGGCGACGGCTACATCCAGATCCACGGCATCCCCGGCGATCCGTGCCGGCTGGGCAGCGGCCAAATGGTCGTGTTCCCGCCAAAGCCGACGCATTGTCCGCAGGTTCTGAACATCGACCTCTCCAAAGTTTTGAACGGAAAATTGGTGAAAGGATTTAAGGGAGAATTGCCGGAGCTGCCTTTGATTCTCGCCGACATCGAAACTCAGAAAACCTCGCCACCTGCGGGCGGTCTTGTCGATCCGACGAGCACGGACAAAGTTGATCAGGCAATGAGCGCGCACCCCGAAGAGTCGATGATGCCGCACCCGACAATCATTCCGAGCAGCCATCACTTCTAATCAGGCTGCGAATTGCTAGTCGTTCGCGTCTCGCGCCGGTGTGCGTGTTGCTTTGCGATTTTTTTTCGTCGCGTGTGATGGCGATTTGTCGGCCGTCGGCCTTGGTTTGACCGGGCCGCTGTCGATTTCCCGATGCAATCTGAGATTTTCGTTTCGTAATCGCGCAGCTTCCGCTCGGGTCACCACGGAATCGCCGGACAAGCTCGTGCCGAGCGCAACTTCGTCGCGGTGCATGAAATCTTTGACCTCGGCCGCGTGCGTGCCTTCGGGATTCAAAACGAGATAACGTTTGAAATGATGGAGCGCTTGGAGCGGATCGTTGAGTTTATCGTCGTAGAGGAGCGCGAGCTTGTAATGCACATCTGCCGATTGCGGAGTTCCGTCGAGCGAGGCCTCGTAAAGATTGATCGCCCATAAGTAATCGCCTTGCGCAGCCTTCCAATCCGCTTCCTTGATCAACCGCGTAGTGCGCGACGTCATCATGCGCTCACAGCCGCTGAGCGCTACCACGATCGAAAGAAGTGACGCTGCAAAAACGTGAAAGCAGAAGTTGTCAGCGCGCATCTCTGTGTCCAACGTCTTAATCGTGAAACCGCATGCAGCGCAAATTCTTTCCACTGTCGCGGTCCTTTTTGTTCCGACGATGTCGATCTTGGCCCAAGGAACAAACGCGCAAACTTACCGGCTCAATTTTACCGACGTCGACGGAAATCCCCTTTCCATTGGAGACGGCCGAATCAATGTGGTCGTCGTCACGAGCAAGGCGAGCGTCGACAAGGCGCGCGCCGTGGGCGATCGCATCCCGGATTTTTGTCTGGCGAATCCCGCCTATCGGATGATCACCGTGGTCACCTTTGAAACGAAACATAGCGCCCCGATCCGCGCTGTTTGCAAATCAGTGATGCGGCACCGGCTCGATTCTGAAGCTCAGCTGCTGAAAAAACGCTACGACGAGCACGAAATTACTCACGACGCGCGCAAAGATGTTTTCGCCGTCGCCGATTTCGACGGTGCAATCGCGACGCAGTTCGGTGTGAAAGCCGATGCTGCGCTCTTTCACGTTTTTGTTTTTGGCAAAACCGGCGAATTGCTCAAGCAATGGAGTGACGTGCCGGGCGCGGAAGACCTCGCCGCGGTCTTGAAATAATCAATCCGATTCGTCCAGCCACTTCGCGATTCCACCTTCGAGATTGAAGACGTTCGCAAAGCCGGCTTCGCGCATCACTCGCACAGCTTGCGCGCTGCGCTGCCCGCTGTGGCAATGGACGATCGTCAGTGATTGTCGATCCAATTCGTTGAGGCGCTCCGGCAATTCGTGGAGCGGAATCAATTTCGCGCCGTCGATGCTGGCCATCTCGTGTTCGAAAGGTTCGCGCACATCGACGAGTTGAAATTTCTCGTGCGCGTGGAGTTTTTGTTTGAGCTCCGCAACCGAAACCGTCGGGATTTCCGTCGCGTCCGCCATTCCGCAGAACTGCTCGTAATCGATTGGCGCCGTAATTGTCGGCGAATCGCCGCAGACCGGACACTCGGGATCGCGGCGAAGATTAAATTCGCGGAACTTCATTTTGAGCGCGTCGAAATAAAGAAGGCGGCCAACAAGCGACTCGCCTACTCCAAGAATCAATTTGATCGCTTCGTTCGCCTGAATTGTTCCGACGATTCCCGGCAGAACTCCAAGCACGCCGGCTTGCGCGCAATTCGGGACCGATCCCGGCGGTGGCGGTTCCGGAAACAAACACCGGTAACAAGGTCCGCCGAGATGCGGTGCGAACACGGTTGTTTGTCCATCAAACCGAAAGACCGAGCCGTAGACGTTCGGCTTTTTCGCGAATACGCAGACATCGTTCGAAAGATAACGCGTCGGAAAATTGTCGGATCCATCCACCACGACGTCATAGTTGGAAACAATTTCCTGCGCGTTCGCGCTCGTGAATCGCGTTTAGTGCGTCACGATCTCGATTGTTGGATTCACATCGCGGAGACGATCCCGCGCCGAATCCAATTTTTTCCGGCCGACGTCTTTTGTGCCATGCAAAATCTGCCGCTGCAGATTGCTAAGATCGACATCATCGAAATCCACGAGACCGAGCGTTCCAATTCCCGCGGCCGCGAGATACAACGCAGCCGGCGAACCGAGCCCGCCCGCGCCGATGCACAATACGCGCGCTTTGTTGAGACGCTCCTGTCCCTGCGGCCCGACCTCCGGCATGATCATGTGCCGCGAATAACGAAGCTGTTCCTCCTTGGTCATTTCGTTTTCACCAAGTCCCAGTTGATTCCAACAATCCGCTTGTCCTCGAAACGCTTCAATCCTTTCGGGAAGATCAGATAACTGACGCCCTTTTTCTCTTTGAATCCAACCATTCCAAACTCCGTTCCGCTGTCGCTTTTTAAAACCGTCATCACACGGTGATTTTTAATTTCGGATTGTAGATGTCGATCTTGAGCCGGCTTTTGCCAGAGCGTGTAAACTTCCGGCTTTCCGGCCGCTTCAACAATGTCAGCGAAGCGTTTGGTTTTCGTCTTAAGAACCTTCACGTGCCAAAAAAAGTCCGCCAGAGAACTACGGCAAGGAGGATCAAACTACCGTTGCTGCATTCCTGCCCTGGCGGGGTTCGTCAGCCCTCAATCCATAGCCCCTGACGGAGCAGAAACTTCCGCGTAAGATCGACATCGTGCAATCGCGAGTTTTATCATTCGCTGGTGAAAAGGATCGCGCTTTTGATTTTGATCGCACTGCAATCCGCGTGCACAACGTCAACGGTCGACCGCTACAACCGGCGCGATTTGTACAGTCCGGAACCCGAGCCAGGTTCAGTTGAAGCCGCGCGACAATTGCAGCCGCATCCGTCGCGGGCCGCGATTCCGAAACCGGAGTTTCGTTAGCGGCTAAACGGCAGGTTCATTTTTACCCGCGCCTCGTCGGTTTTATCGAGGACCAACGATTTGCCGAGCTGGCGTTTCCGCTTCGCGCGTTTCAAGCCAAGCAGGTGGCGGCGTGAGTGTCTTACTGCGAGCAATTGACTTGGGCATGAGGCGCGAAAGATAGCACACTTAGCGGTTTAGCGAATTAAAGATTTAACGATTGTGAATTCGCCAAATGGCTAAATCATTAAGTGGGAATGAATTCTAAACCGCACATCGTGATTATCGGCGCCGGCTTTGGCGGGCTGGAAGCGGCCAAGAAATTCGCCTGCGAAGACGTCCGTGTGACCATCGTCGACCGCACGAATTACCATTTGTTTCAGCCGCTGCTTTACCAAGTTGCAACCGCGGCGCTGTCGCCGGCAGACATCGCGGCGCCCATTCGGGCCGTCGTCAGCAAATGCAAGAACATGGAGGTCGTGCTCGCCGAAGTGCAATCCATCGACGTGAACGCCCGGAAAGTCATTTTCGGCGAGGGTCAGCTCGATTACGATTATCTGATCCTCGCAACCGGCGCCCGCCATTCGTACTTCGGGCATCCGGAATGGGAGAAACTCGCGCCCGGTCTGAAAAGTTTGGAGGACGCGGTTGAGGTTCGTCGCCGCATTTTGATGGCGTTCGAATATGCGGAAAGAAATCCGGACGAAGCCGCGCGCAAAGCGGCGATGACGTTCGTAATTATCGGCGGTGGACCAACCGGCGTGGAAATGGCCGGCGCGATCGCGGAGATCGCGCGCTACACTTTAGCGAGGGATTTTCGCAACATCGATCCGTCACAGGCGCGCGTGATTCTGATCGAGGGCGAACCGAAGGTCCTCGCCTCGTTTCCGGAAGATTTACGGGACAGCGCGATGAAGCAACTTGCCGATCTTGGCGTGGAAGTGCGAACCGGCATTCACGCGACGAATCTCACCGAGAACGGATTGCAGGTCGGCGACGAGTTCATTCCATGTCGCGTGAAAATCTGGGCCGCGGGCAACACTGCGTCCCCGGTCGGCCATTCGTTAGGCGTCCCGATCGATCGCGCCGGCCGCGTGATTGTGAACAACGATCTCACGATTCCGGATCATCCCGAAGTTCAAGTCATCGGCGACCTCGCAAATTTCTCGCATCAAACGGGCGAGCCGTTGCCCGGCGTTTCGCCGGTGGCGATGCAACAAGGCCGGCACGCCGCGCGAAACGTTCTGCGAATGATCGAAGGCGAAAAGGCCCAGCGCTTTTGGTATTTCGACAAGGGCAGCATGGCGACGATCGGCCGGAACAAAGCGGTCGCCGATTTGAAACTGGTGCATCTCAGTGGGATTCCGGCCTGGCTCGCATGGTTGTTCATCCACATCATTTTTCTCGTCGGCTTTCGAAATCGCATCGCAGTGCTGTTCCAATGGGCGTGGGCCTATCTCAGTTTCAATAAAGGCGCGCGCTTGATCACCCGAAATTTTCAGTCGGAGCAGCGCCCGCCGACCTAACGAATGGCACTACGCATCGCAGTCGTCGGAGCCGGAGCAATCGGGACTTATTACGGCGCGAAGCTCGCGCATGCCGGCAGCGACGTGCATTTTCTGATGCGTGGCGATTTAAGCGCTGTTCGCCGCGATGGAATTTTCGTTAAAGGCGACGGCGAAAATTTCCGCGTCGAAAAAGTGAATGCCTACAACTCGACCACAGAGATCGGACCGTGCAATCTCGTGGTCATTGCGGTCAAGGCGACTTCGAATGCCGAGATTGTCGATCGTGTCCCGCCATTGCTTCACGACACAACAATGGTGCTGACTTTGCAGAACGGTTTGGGCAACGAGGAATTTTTCGCCCAGCACTTCGGGGCCGATCGATTGCTTGGCGGACTTTGCTTCATTGCGGTAGATCGACATTCGAAAACCGAGGTGGAGCGCTACGCATACGGCGATGTGTTGCTCGGCGAGCTGGCCGGTCCCCCGCAGCCGCGTACGCAGCAAGTGGCCGCGGAATTCACTCGTGCAGGAATTAACTGCCGCGTCACTGACGATCTTGCGCGCGATCGCTGGCGAAAGTTGATCTGGAATATTCCCTTCAACGGATTGTCGATCCTCGCGGGCGGGATCGACACCGCCGAGATTCTCGGTAACGAACATTTTCGAGAGCTGACGCTCGCCTTGATGGAGGAAATCATCGCCGCGGCAAATCAATGTGGACTCGTGCTCGAATCGGATGCGTGGCGCAAACACATCGAGCGCACCGAGCGATTGGAGAAAGGCTACAAACCTTCGACGTTGCAAGATTGGGAAGCGGGAAAACCATTGGAAATCGAAGCGATCTGGGGCGAACCGGCTCGGCGGGCGGCGGCGGCCGGTGCGCAGATGCCGCGGACCGAGTTGCTCTATGTCATGTTGAACAAGCTCGACCAGCTTCGCGCTCGAAAATGAAGCGAAAAACCGCGCCCAACATCTCCGTTCGAAATTTACAGCGCACCGTTCGCGTAAACGTTGTCGATCTTGAAACGTTTGCACGCAAAGCGGCGGCGCTTTGCCTGCGAATTCCACAAAAGCGCGAGACTGAGCTGGAGCAACTGCCGGAAATTTCGGTCCTGATCGTCTCCGATGCGAAGATCGCGAAATTGCATCGGCAATTCAAGAATGAGCGCGGCCCGACGGACGTAATCACATTTCAGCACGGCGAAATTTTTGTCAGCGCGCAAATGGCCAAACGGAACGCGCGGCGCTTTGGGAATTCATTGGAGCTCGAGCTGCGTCTCTACATTGTGCACGGCCTGCTGCACTTGCACGGTTTCGACGATCACGCTCCAGCCGATGCGCAAACAATGGAAGCGGTGCAACAAAAGATTCAAAAGCAGGCGGGCCTTTAAAGTGCTTGCGCCGTGTGATAGCCTTTTTTCATGAGCGCGGTGATCGCCGTGCGGGGCGAACAAGGATCGACATCCACGGTGGAAGCGCCGGTCAAGGAGAGTGAAACACGGGGTGAAGAAGAACTCGACATTCCGTGGCAGGTCGTTGTCCATAACGATCCGGTGAACTTGATGACGTACGTGACAATGGTGTTCCAACGCGTGTTTGGGTATCCGCGCGAGAAAGCCGAGCGCCACATGCTTGAAGTGCATCAGAAAGGCCGCTCGATTTTGTGGTGCGGCGTGCGCGAGCGCGCGGAGTTCTATGTCCAGCAGCTCCACGGTCATCTCCTCCTCGCGACGCTCGAGAAAGTTGTCTGATATGGAAATCTGCCGCGAAGGGGACGCACTACGCATTGGAGATCTCGATCCGTTCCTCGCCGAGTTACTTCGACAAATTCCGGCTAGCACAAGCACCGAGGGCGCCGAAATCGCCGAGTCGCGCTTGTTCAGCACGCCGTCGGGCGAAAAAGAAATGTGCGCGGAATGGAAGAGTTATGTCGAACCGGAGCTGCGCCGGCTCTTTCGCAGTTCCACCGAAACGGTCGCGGCCGATCTCGTGCAACTCAACGGCAACGAAAAATCTCTGCGCAATCGCACGTTGAAGATTCCGTTCGAGCATGCCGATGCGTGGTTGAACGCGTTGAATCAGGCGCGCCTGGTGATTGCCGAGAAAAATAAATTCACCGAAGAGGAACTAAACGATCACGACCGCTCGCCGATTGGCTCACGACGCGATCTCAGTTTGTTCCAGGTCAACTTCTACGGCTTCCTGCAGGAATTTATTTTGCGCGAGATGATGGCCGACTAGTGACAAGCAGCTTCTTTCGCGCTGAACTTGTCGATGTAGTGCTCGAGCCGCACCGGGCCGAGCTCCATCATGCCGTCCATGAATTTTTCGAGCTCGAATTTATCACCATTCGCCGCGCGAGCGGCGTCGTGGGCCTCCCGAACTTTTCGATAGCCCAAATAGTAACTCGTGATCTGCGGTGAGGTCGTGATTGCGCGGGTCCACATATTTCCCGCGAGCTGATCGCCCTGGAGCGCTTCGTCTTTCACGAATCGAACAACTTCCTCGCGCGACATGTTTTCAGTGTGTACGCGAACATCGACAATTGTGCGCGCGATGTTCTCGAGTTGTTTTTTGAAATGCGCCAAACGCTCGAGCGGCCCGCCCCAACCGTTGTCGAGCATGAGCCGCTCGCAAAAAGTCCCCCACCCCTCGACGTAAAGCGGATCGGGAAAAATGGTGCGGACTTTGTGTGGTTGATGCGCGGCGATTTTGAATTGCACGTAATGGCCGGGAATCAGCTCGTGCGCGACGATCATTTTATTGAAGTGCTGGTTGAAATCGCGAAAGAACGCTTCGCGTTGTTCGGCCTTCGCATCCGGGGACGGCGCGGGTAAAAACAAAATCGTCTTTGCGTCAGGGGCGTAC
>QHOZ01000148.1 GCA_003219495.1 Verrucomicrobiota bacterium
CCGGTGACCATCGATCTTTCATTATCGCCATCGCGGGCCGGCTGATCGGCGTTTGTGTAGCCAGGCGTGTAGAAACCGAACTCAAGTTTCAATTGCCGCCGGGTAGGCAGAACGCTGACCTGATCGATGCCGAAAGGAAGTTTGAAATGCAGACCGGGCTCGACCGTTTTCAAAAAACGACCAAAGCGAAGGACGACGCCTTCGGATTCGGCTTGGACGGTATAAAAAGATGTCCACGCCAGAACGATCAGGAGAAAGACAGCAAAAATGCTAATGATCGTCCGCACTGGAATACGAGGCATGCGCGGCATTTCCGGCATTTCGAAGGTGTGAATTGCTGGAGGATGTTCCATTGCGCGGTCGGGAAGACGATCTGCTCAAAGCCTGAACGATCAGCTCTCGCACGGAAAGCGGAAAGTGTGTGACCTGTGACATGTCACCAGTGACGGGGAACGAGGCGAAAGAAACTGACTCCGGCTACGAACAGTACCCAATGCGAGTCGGTACGTGCGCGAGGTCAGGATTCGTTCGGGGTGCGATCGTCGGGGTGATTTTTTGTGTAATCGCTAATCCCGACCAAGGCGCGGCGGGTCGGAGTGTTGAGTTGACCAATGCGAGATCGCCGGACGGGCGTTATACGATCAAAGTCATCCAGAAACCCGCGACCAAAAACGCGCCTAACGATATTCGTTATTGCGTCGTAGATCGCAAAGCCGGGCGCATCATTCTGAGCATTACGAGCCAGTACGCGGGAGGCGTACAGCCGGACTCAGAGGACATTGAGCACGATCGAGATTACGAATTTCGGGA
The DNA here is from genome assembly GCA_003219495.1 of Verrucomicrobiota bacterium. The sequence goes on from QHOZ01000148.1 coordinate 811, forward strand.
TGCTGAATGCGCCTGGGTAAAATGGAATGCGCAAAGCAATCTGGTCGCCCTGAGCGAATATCCCAGACATGGATACGGACATCTGTTCGTCATCGCGATCAGAGGCCGAACAAGGGCGAGTCTTCTCAAGCCGCTTCCGAAAAAATTGATCCAGTGCGAACCGGGAGAAAGGACTCAGTGTAACACTCGAGACGACGACCCATGGATCGAGAGCCGGACTCTGCGATTTTATTGCGGCGGTTGCGGTGGAAACGAGATCGTCGTCACAATCGCGGACGATCTCAGCGTGAAGATTGTTTCAATCCGGCCGGAATGATGCCTGCGACGTGTGTCGTCAAATACGGTAGGGTTGTCGATTGCCAGAACCGTAGATGAAAAATCACGCTGCATCTCACGCCGGTCGCGATCACGGTCTCTTAAAATTCTTTCTGCTCACTTACGCATTCAGTTGGGCAATCTTCGCGGCGATTGGGTTTGGTGTACACGGGCCGTTGTCCCGAGGCCAAGGTAGCGGAACGTTGTACGATCTTCTTTATCTCCCCGGCGTATTCGGTCCGGCGTCGGTTGCACTCGTCCTCACTGCTCGCGCCGGCGGACGAAGTGGCGTCATCGAGCTGCTTCGTGGAATAACCAAATGGCGGGTCGGCGCAAGGTGGTATTTTTTCGCGATCACTTATATGGCGGCGATCAAGCTCGCTGGCGCTCTTGTTTATCGCCTTAGCACTGGCGCCTGGCCGCAGTTCACGCATACCCCGATCGTGCTAATGCTGATTGCGACGCTCATTTCAACGCCGGTGCAAGCCGGGGAAGAAATTGGCTGGCGCGGTTATGCGCTTCCGCGAATGACGAATCGATTCGGATTAGCCAAAGCGAGTATTCTGCTTGGACTCATCTGGGCGTGCTGGCACTTGCCGTTTTTCTTTATTCCCGGCAGCGATAACTCTTTGTCTATTCGCGAACCAACGGCAGCCTGTTGTTAGTGATGCTGATGCATGCCGCGATCGACAACACCGCCGGAATCGTGACTTCCCCTACTCCGGTTTTGGTAGTGAGCCCGTTCGCGCTGCCGCATACGCTTTTACCGTGGTTGACCACAATTCTTCTTTGGGTGTGCGCCGCGTATTTCCTCCTCCAAATGAGGAACGCTGATGTCCGCCCGCGCGCAGGCACTGAAAGCCTAAACGCGAATTAGCGTTTCCGTGCGAACCGGCAAAGGCCGAGGCCGCCAAACAAAAGAAGCCCAATCGTGGTCGGCTCAGGCACGGCGGTAAATTCGAAGTTCGGGCCGAAGTAGCTGTTCCCGTTGGCGGAGGCGTCGCCAGACGGAAAGGTCAGCGCGGCACCGGCAGTGGAACGGGATCCATCATAAGTAATCATCGAGGCAGTAGTAATGGTCGAGGCTTGAACCTCAACCGGATCGCCGCTGCTTCCCGACTCGAAACCGCCGATGACGTAGTCCCCCGGCGCGAGCAACGTTGGCGAAACGAGAACGTAGCGAAAATCGCCAACGAGCGTGCCCGCGGTGCCGGCAGGTACGGTGGCCGAGACCATCAGTGTGCCGGTACTTGTCCAAATGCCGACGTCGTGGGCTTCATTCAATCCGTTACCGCCAAAATCAAAATAACCGAGATCGGTCACACTAATGGTGCTGCTCAGCGTGAATGACCAGCCAAAGGTGCCGGTCGTCGCCCCGAACAATCCGCCGCCACTGACGCTGAGAGCAGGAGTTTGAGCATGAACAGCGGGTTGCGTGGTTGCGGCCACGAAGCCGATGAGGAGAATCAGAAATTTTGATTTCATTAGATTTGGGAGGCCCCTTCCCGGGATGAAAAGCTTGCGCGTTATCGCCTGACACGACGAAACGTCGCGCGGTTTATCCGACCGAGCCCACCGAAGGACCAATGTGTTTACCGCGCACGAGCACACCGTAACCGGCAGAAATAATACGGCGCACGGCGAGGCCGGTTTTGGGTTCGACGCACAGCGGAGCGTCGTGGACGCTTTGTTTAATCTCGAACTGACGCAACGGCTTTGTGGTGTCAGTAGTCTCGTAAATATAAGTTGGCATGTCGATCTTCTATCTGCCGATCAACGGCCGTTGTCGCAATGAAGGCGTCGCCGAACGAATAAGTCGCCGATCGGCTGGTGCTGCCAAACATCCGGTCGTTGCTTTTTGGCGGCAGTAGCAAATCGCCGAAAGAGTGCGGCGCGTTGTTTTGAAACTTTGTGTTGGGCGAAATAAAGGGCGCCGTTTTGGGTAAGAGTAGATTCCATAAAGAGAGTGATTTCGAGTGAGTTTAGATTCCCGCAGAGGGAAGAAGCCCCGAAAGACTCGGCGACCGATTGACGCTGCGATTGTCAGTAACAGACATACAGCCGCAGGGATCGATTCCCTAATGATATTATTAGCCACGAGGACAGATCACGCGGCTGGTCGTTGCCGCGTGCGGAAAAGAACCGGTCGTTTCAGTCGATTAATGCAAAATCCGGTTGCCGCCTTGAATGGCGAACTCGACCGGGACTTCAACTGGGCTGGGCGTGCCGGGTTTGAATTGCCATTGCAAGAGAGCTTTCACGGCCAGTTTGTTCAGATCTTGATAGCCGGTGCTCTGGACGATTTTGACTTCGTCCACCAGGCCGCTCCTGGGATTTATCGTGAGCCGATAACGGCCTCTGCCCTTCGCGCCGTGCGTGACGAAGCCCATCGGATATTCGGGCTCAATCTTTTTAACTAAACCGGCCGGCGATCCGGTGGTGACGAACGGGTTGGTGCCGTTACGTTGCGCCTGCGCCGGGGACAAGCCAACTGCGATCAAACTGACGAGGAGGATTTTGAACCAGTGAGTGGTTTTCATAATCCAAAAATTAATACGCGCACGGGTTTTGTCCTGTGAAATTTCAATCACCAACGGACACGAAGATTTTTCCAACAGAAAAGAAAACAAGGACGCGGACCCTCACCCACTCAACGTCTCAACGTCTCGACCACTCAACCACTCAACATTCTCAACCACCCTCACATCCCACCGGGATGTCCGTAATTTGTCTGCGATGGAATTTGCGGGTGATCGGACCCGGTCATTGTCGGGAGCGTGCCCTGACTCGTCACTCCGTTGACGGTCGATTGATCGGCGCACGAATTAAGAATCGCAAGAGTGACGAGAGCCCCAAAGATGCAGAAGAGTTGTTTCATACCCGCTCGATTCATGCTGAAACCGCCGAAGAAAAGCAACGCGGAAAATTTCACGGCGCAAGCAGCGAACGATTAATATCGGCCAAAGTCGTGCAACCGCAGAGCAACATCGCTTCGTCGAGCTCGCGCCGGAAAATATTGAGCACTGCCAGCGCGCCTTGTTCGCCTTCCACCGTCAACCCCCACAAGACCGGCCGGCCAACCAAAACCGCGCGCGCGCCGAGCGCGATCGCTTTCAAGACATCGCTGCCGCGCCGGACTCCGCCATCGACATAAATTTCACAGCGCTCGCCGACAAGATCGACAACGTGCGGCAAGACTTCGCAAGTCGCGGGCGCGGTATCGAGCTGACGGCCGCCGTGATTCGAAACGACGATCGCTTTCGCGCCGTGCTCCGCAATTCGCTTCGCATCGTCGGCTCGGCAAACGCCTTTGACGACGACCGGCAATTTCGTCGAAGCGCAAAGCCAGTCGAGATCGTCGAAGCTGAGATCGGATTTGAAATTGTCGCGCACATAAGCTGCGAGACCCGAGCCGCTGACGTCGGGCATTTTTCCCTTTCCTAACGGCGAGAGGTTTTCGACGCGAAGTCCGTCGGGCAAAGTGAACCGGTTGCGCATGTCGCGCTCGCGCGTGCCGAGGCCCGGCGCGTCCACGGTCAGAACGATCGCCTCGGCGCCGGCGGCTTCGGCCCGTTGGACCAGGGCACGGGTGATTTCGCGGTCTCTATATATACAGA
>QHOZ01000007.1 GCA_003219495.1 Verrucomicrobiota bacterium
TGTCGGGAATCATTCGCGCCGGGTTGAAAAATATGACCTCCGGCCGCGTGCGTCAGGGCGCGAGCACGATCACGCAGCAGCTCGCGCGGAACAGTTTTGCGCTCAAAGGAAAAACTTATCGCCGCAAGTTGCTTGAAATTTTTCTATCGCGGCGAATCGAAGACAACTTCAACGAACAAAAGATTCTCGAGCTTTATCTAAACCGAATCTATTTCGGGGGCGGACTTTACGGCGCGGAAGCGGCGGCGCGCGGTTATTTCGGCAAGCACGCGCGCGAAATGTCTCTGAGCGAATGCGCGACGTTGGCGGGAATTATCAAGAGTCCGAATCGGCTTTCACCATGGAGCGATAAGGCAGGCGCGCGCGACGCGCGAAATTACGCGCTGATTCGCATGCACGATCAGGGTTACATCGACAGCGCGAAAGTCACTGCGACGCAGGCAGAGGAGCTTGTGGTCGGGAACCGTCAGAACGCGCAGGGCCAGAATTACGCGGTTGATTACATTCGCCAACAAGTGATCAACGCGGTCGGCTGGGATCGCGCAATGAATGAAGGATTTCGAATTCGCACGACGATCGACGGCGATTTGCAAAAGATTGCCGAGGAATCGCTCCGCAAAAGTCTCGACAAAGCGGAGCAGCAGTCCGGCTACGATCATCAAACTTACGCGCAATACGCGGCCAGTTTTCGCGCGGCAAAATCCAGCGGCACCGCCAATACACAACCGGCCCCGGAATATTTGCAGGGCGCGGTCATTGGATTGGACAACGAGAGCGGAGGAATTCTCGTGCTCGTCGGCGGCCGCGATTTCGAGCACAACCAATACAATCGTGCGCTGCAAGCGAAACGCCCGGCCGGAACCGCGATGGTTCCTTTTGTTTACGCGACCGCGTTCGAGCAGGGAATGTTTCCCGGCACACTGGTGGACGATTCGCCGCTCGATAACCGCGCGGTGATGATCGGCGGCATGACGGGAATTCTCGGCGAATGGGGACCGGAGAGCGCGGACAATCGTTATGAAGGAACGATGACCGCGCGGCAGGCGCTCGCGAAGTCGAAGAACGGCGCGGCGGTGCGAATCGGAATGGACGCGGGCCTGGACGAAACATTGCAACTTTGTCGCAACGCGGGATTTCGCTCCACGCTCCGGCCTTATCCGGCGACATTGCTTGGCAGCAGCGAAGTCACTTTGTCGGAGCTCGCGCTTGCTTACACGATTTTTCCCAACGGCGGTTGGCGGGTAAGCGCGCCGCACATTCTCGATCGCATCGAGGAAAAAGACGGCACTGTCGTTTGGGACGCGCAGCGAGATCGAACTGCACAGAACGTGATCAAGCCCGAAAGCGCCTACGAAGTTAACTCGTGCTTAGTCGACGCGCTTGATAACGGCACCGGACGGGCGGCGCGAACGCAATTCGGACTAAAGAAATTTCCGGCGGCTGGAAAAACCGGGACGGCCTACGATTTCACCGACGCGCTCTTTGCCGGTTACACCAACGGCCTGACTTGCGCGGTGTGGGCCGGGTTCGATAAACCGCAGAAAATTTATCGTGGCGCCTTCGGGCGCGAAATCGCGTTGCCGGTTTGGGTCGACATCATGAATATCGCGGCAACGCATTATCCGGCGAAAGAGCTCAAACGTCCGGCAACGCTCAAGGAAGTGGAGATTTGTACGCGCTCAGGATTGCTCGCGACGGACAAATGTTACGACACGATCAAAGGACCGAGCGGCGATCCCGTGAAAAAACGCACGACCTACGTCGAAATTGCGACGCAATCGCAGGCGCCGACGGAGCTGTGCAATATTCACGGCGAGCCGCGGCCGCAAGTGATTGCCGATGCGCCGGCAGCAAGTGAAGCTCCGCGCGCGCAGCTCGCGACGGATTTGAATGATGTGCAGCCGGTGGCGCTGAAAGGGCCAACACTTTTGGCGGACAACGATCCTTACAATTCCTTGAAGTCGACCGTAGTCGCAAAGCTCGAAGAGCGACAAGTGCCGGGAGCGGAGAACCAACCGGTCGAAGACGAAAAGATCGACAACCGCACGACAATCGATTCGCGCGATCAAGTTCGAATTCAAAAAGGCACGCCCGTGACGGCAGGCGAAGATGGCAAACCGGTTTTGCGCGCAATCCCGGTGCAGCCGCAGCCTGAGGAAACGCCGGTGGAAGTCAGGCGCGCAATCCCGGTCGGACCGATGGACGAAGTGGATCAACGCGCCCTGCTCAAAGCCGCGACTCCGACGCCGGCGCAATCTGACGAGCGATAATGGCGTCACTCGACGCGAGCGATTTTCGATTGTGCGTCCTGAATCCGGACGGGCGCGATCTGGAGCAATATTTTGACGAACCAGTCGGGCCGGACGCGCCGGTTCATCCGCCAATCAATTTGCACGCATTCGCCGCCTGCACCGGCGGCTCATTTCATCGCGCAACCAAGAACGCGCTCGAAGAAAAACGGCCGATTCTTACCCTGCTGCGCGGAAATTTTCGCGCGACCGAGCGCGCTCTCACCGAAATCAAAAAGCAAAAACGTCCGGTGGCGGTGGCGTTGAAAGAAACCGGGCTGCATCAAATCGCCGAACAACTGCGCGATCCAAGGCGGCTCGCGCGATTCATGCGGATCGTGTCGGACGCGGATGGCTGCATCGCGACAACGCCGGAGGTAGCGGAAATTTTTCGCCGTGCACGGCCGGATCGCGACACATCAACGGTGGCGTTCCTGCCCACGCCGTACCCGTTGGAAGATCGACAATGGAATTTCGCGGTGCCACGCGGCGAACAGCGCGGAATTTTCATTGGCACTCGCGAATGGGACCTTTCATCGCGGAATCATTTCGCGGTGCTCTTGCTGGCGCGCGAGATTTGCGTGGCGAGCGATGAACCGGTCACGGTGTTTAATCTCGACGGCCGCAAAGGTGAAAAGTTATTGAACGAGCTGAAATTTCCTCACGGCAAAGTTCGCGTTCATGAAAAACGCGAGCCTTATCCCGAGTACCTGCGGGAAATGGCGAGACACAAAATCGTTTTGCAATTGGACCGTAGTCGCGTTCCGGGACAGGTCGCGGGCGACGCGTTGCTTGCGCGCACGATTTGTGTCGGCGGCGACGGGACGATCGATCGTCTCGCGTTTGGAAATTATTCCGGCGAAGGTCGAACGACTTCGCAAATCAAGGCGGTCGCGCTGGAGCTAATCAAAAACACTGCGGAACGGGCAAAGGCAATTGTGGAAACGCAGTGGCGCGCAGCCGAGTGAATCTCTTTTTCCGCAGTGCAGAAGCACCTCGCTTACTTTTTTAGTCGATTGGAGAACAGCCCGACCGAGAATCAGCCCAATTTGCCGAGCATCCCGAAATAAATCTCCTCGAGCCGGGCGATTTGGTTTTCCTGATCGAATTTCTGCACGACAACGTCGGCTCCGTTTCGCGCGAGTCGCGCCAGGAGTTGTCGATCTTGCACGGCTTGCAGCAGCGCGTTCGAAAGCGCTTCATAATCGCGCTCCGCGACGAGCACGCCGCTTACGCCGTTCTCGATCGCTTCCGGAATTCCGCCATGAATGGTCGCGAACACCGGCAGCCCGGTTGCCATCGCTTCCAGCATGGAGTTGGGAATTCCTTCCTGATTTCCATCGCTCCCAGTTTCACTCGGATGCAAAAAGATGTGCGTCGCATAATAGAGATCGCGCAACTTCTGCGGCGTCAGGAAGCCTGGCAGCACGACGCGGTCGGCGATCTTTAGTTTGCGCATCAATTCCTTCAGCTCCTCGAGCATAGGCCCCTCGCCGGCAATGGTCAGCGTCGCGCGCGGATAATGTTGCAGGAAATTGGTAAACGCGTGCATCGTCGTCACGATTCCTTTTTTTTGCACGAGCCGGCTCGCCTGCAAAAAATGCCAGGCGCCATTCTCCGGAAATTCGCGCTCGCGAAATGGAAACTCGCGAAGTGGAATTCCAGTTCGGACGACGTCGATCTTGCCTTCGTCGCATCCGAGCTCAACCACCGCGCGCCGGAGTGATTCGGAGCGAACGAAGACGCGCGTCACGGCATTGAGCATTTCTTTCGCGGCTTTGCGATAGGCGCGCTTGTCCATGTCGACCAAAACGTCGGCGCCATGAAATGAAACAATAGTTGGTTTCAAGGAGGATCGGATCAGCGGCAACAAATGCACGGCGATGTGGCCGAAGAAAATGTGAACCAGCTGCGCGTTCTCGCGTTGCAGAACCTGGTAAATCGCGCGCCGCTCGCCGCCGGAAATTTGCCACGGCTTATTGCGAACCTGCCGGAACCAGAACCGGCGCAGAAAATGCGTCACCGGTCGCGGCACGATGTCGACCTGATCGAACGGAAATTTTTCCGGGTCCTCGCGTTTTCGCGCGATGACGATGGGGCGGATGCGGCGCAGGCCGGTCAGCTGCCGATAAATGTGCAGCATCTCGGGCTTGAGGAACGTCGCGCAATAGAATGCGACGGTGGGTCTTGGGTCAGGAGACTCGTTCAAGTTCGAAATCAAATTCGCGGCGGGAAAAGTTTAACCGCCGGCGGCAGATCGAACAGCCCGATTAAAAATTAATCGTGAACAATTTGATGCCCTTCCATTTCCCGGTATCGGCATCAAGCTCGACGCTGTCCTCGGACTTCCCGTACTGCGCCGGGGCCTTTGGGTTCAGCATCTGAAAAGGATTTCCGCTGCGGGACATGCGTGGAAGAACGCCGTCGGTAGTCTCTTTCTGGACAACGGGCGGGGCTTTCGGCTGGGGACCGCCTTTGACTTTGGCGCTGAAAGTTTTCTTTTGCTTTTGCGGCGGCTGCGCGAAAGCAAGGCTCGCGGCCAGCATGCAAATTCCCAACACCACGAGCTTCTTCATTCCTGTTCTCCCAAAGGTTAAGGTTCTTGCCGGTTAGACTCCCCCGTCGCAGAATTGTCAAGATAAATGGACTATTTGGAAAAAGCGAGACGGGTCTTCGATATCGAAATTGTCGAGCTGCAACGATTGCGTGAACGGCTCGGTGACGATTTCGCGCGCGCGGTCGCATTGATCAAGGATGCGGTCGATGCGCGCGGCAAGGTCGTGGTCGTTGGTGTTGGGAAATCCGGACACGTCGGCGGGAAGATCGCGTCGACATTGACCAGCACCGGCTCCCCCGCGGTCGTGCTCGACTCGCTCAATGCGATGCATGGCGATTTGGGCGTAATCGCGGACGGCGACGTGATTCTCGCGTTGAGCTCGAGCGGCGAAACCGACGAGCTCGTGCGGATCTTGCCGGCGATCGCGCGATTTCAGGTGAAGATTATCGCGATGTGCGGCGATTCGGATTCGACCCTTGCGCGAAACGCTCATGTCGTTCTCGAGGTGAAGATCGAGCAGGAAGCGTGTCCGTTGAATCTCGCGCCGACCTCGAGCACGACGGCGATGCTCGCGCTCGGCGATGCGCTCGCGATGGTGTTGCTGGAAGCGCGCGGTTTCGAAAAAGAAGATTTCGCGAAGTTTCATCCGGGCGGGAAAATCGGGCGAAGCTTGCTGATGCGCGTTGAGCAAGTGATGCGGCCGCGCGAATCAATGGCGATTGTTCCGCAAAACGCAACGGTGCGTGACGTGCTCAAAGCGATGAGCAGTGTGCGCGCAGGCGCGGCGGTCGTGGCCGGCGAAGATCGACAGCTGCTTAGGATTTTCACGCACGGTGATTTCGCGAGGCATTTCCAATCCGATCCGAAAGTGGGCGAACGGCTGGTCGCGGATTTGATGACGCTCAATCCGGTGACAGTGCACAAAGACAAGCTCGCGGTCGAAGTTCTCAAACTTCTCGAGACTCACCGGATCGACGATTTGGTCGTTGTGGATGACGACAAGGTGCCAGTCGGCGTGGTCGATTCGCAGGATCTAACCCGCTTGAAGTTGCTCTGAGCGGGTGTAGAGTCCGCGCTCCTTTCCCTCAACTCTCAACCATCAACTATCAGCTTTCTTATGGCAGCCGCAGCTAACGATCTTCGTCGCGGAATGGCGAATCATCGCACTCCGGCAAATCTGCGCGCGTTCGTGCAAGCGATCATTCGCTACATCAACACCGGGAAAAGCGCGGACGTCCGGTTTGGTTCGACCGACAAAGTGGAGCTTGTCGACATTGAGCGAAAGCAAATCGAGTTCAGCTACAAGGACCACAACGGCTACCATTTCATGGATCCCGAGACCTACGACACGGTCACGTTGCAGGATAATTTGCTCGGCGACGCAAAAGATTATCTGGTTGAGAACACGCAGGTCCAGGTGCTTTACGCGGAAGGGAAAGCGGTCCAGGTCGAAATGCCCGCATCGGTGAGCTTGAAAGTGATCGAATCCGCCGAGGGTTTGCGCGGCGATACCGCCAGCAACGTGACCAAGCCGGCCAAGCTCGAGACCGGCAAGACGATCAATGTCCCGCTCTTCATCAAGGAAGGCGAGGTCATCAAGATCGACACTCGCACCGGCGACTACATGGGCCGGGCGTAATTTTTTTCCAAATCCACGATCATTTGTCGTAACCTGCGGTTAAGGACATGAATCGAAGATCCCCCATGGTGCGTGGGCGCAAGCCGGTCGGGCGGGTAAAAGTTCCGCCCTACGTTGTGCCAACGCGACGAGGTTCAACCAACGTTGATCCCTACATGGTCCCCACGCGTTGGGTAAAATTCATCTTCGCCATTTTTCTCCTGCCCATCTGCGCGATCCTTACTCAAACATTTTTCACCGCATTCGCTCGCGCGACCGTGACTCAACGACTTTGGGCGGACCAGGAGCTCTGGTTTTTCTCCTTAGGCGTCGTGCTCTGGCTGATCGCATTCCTTGGCCTGCCGCGTCCGATTTTGCTCTACGTTTTCGGACACGAGCTCACGCATGCCGTTTGGATTTGGTTAATGGGCGGCCAGGTCAGCAAGTTCCGCGTCGGACGCGAAGGCGGTCACGTCATCACGAACCGCACCAATTTCTGGATCGCGCTCGCGCCATATTTTTTCCCGCTCTACAGCATTCTCGCAATCGCGATTTACGGAGCGCTCACTGGCTTCGCACACGTGCAGCCGCACGGCCGGGTGCTTTATGCGGTGATCGGCGCAACCTGGGCGTTTCATCTCACCTTCACGATTTGGATGATTCCCAAAAATCAGACCGATCTGCGCGATCACGGCACTTTCTTCTCGTTAGTCGTCATCTATTTGCTGAATCTCGTGCTGCTTTGCGTGATGCTCATCCTTGCTTCGCCGCACATCACGTTCGTGAGTTTTGCGAACGATCTCGGGATCAATCTCGGTCACTTTTCGCAGTGGGTCGGGGATCTCGCGGACAAGTTCGTCCAAGGCGCGCATCACTGATTCGCGAGCAACGCGAAGGGTAAGATCGACATCGCCTCGGCCAACGGAAGTTGGCGGTTCTTAATCCAAAGCTCGCGGCCGGTGAGCGCATTGCGGCAGCGTTCCAATGTAAAGCCTTCAGGCAATTCGAGCGCGGGGTCTTTCCATCGTTCAGCGATTGGCGGAAACCCGACCCGCGACGAAAGCCGCGGCACGATGACGATGGCGGATTTTCCATTCAACCGCCGCGCGAAACCGATGCACGAATCCGCGAACGCTCCGACCGCACGCAGCGGAATGTAATTGCCGGAGCGGAAAAGATCGACGTGTTCGCGCCGGAATTGCAGCGTACGCTGCGTCAGAAACATTTTGATCCTGCCATCGGGCCAGTTTTGCACGAGCTCCTCCGGCGTTCTGCTCTTTAAACAGGAAAGCATTTCCGCGCGCTTTTTGTAATCGACGGGCCGTCGATTATCCGGGTCGACCAGCGAGTAATCCCAAATCTCGTTGCCTTGATAAATGTCAGGCACTCCGGGCGACGCGAGCTTTAGCAAAATTTGCGAGAGCGAATTGATCGCGCCGAGGCGGGCGATCTCTTGCGCGAACGGCAGAAACGTTGGAAGAAATTTATTCTTCGAGCCGGGCTCCAGAATTTTCGCCACGAAATCGCGTGTCGCGCTGAGCCACGGCTCGTTAGGCTGGATCCAGCTCGTGTTCACCTTCGCTTCGTTGAGCGCCTTGGTCATGTAATTCTGAATGCGCTCGATGTAATCGCCGTCGATTTCCGGCTCCGGATTCCCGTCGTCTCGCATCGGCCAGGTGCCGAGCAACGTTTGATAAAGCAGGTATTCTTCGTTTCCGTCCGGCGCCTCCGATTCGTTGACTTCCTTTTTCCAGCGGCGATTGACCGTTCGCCATTTCGCGAGCGAGCGCCGCCAGACATCCGGCATTTCCGAAATCGCGAGAGTGCGCGCCCGCACATCCTCGCTCCGTTTCGTGTCGTGCGTTGAAGTCGCGAGCAACGTCGCCGGCCAATTTTGTTGTCGATCAAAATTTCGCTGGTGAAAAACGTCAACGCTGATCCCGAATTGCTGCGGCTCGCCGCCGACTTCGTTAAGCGCGGTCAGCCGATTGTAAATATAAAATGCCGTGTCCTCGACACCCTTCGCTGTAATCGGACCGGTGAACTGCTGGAACTTCAGAACGAAGTGCGTGTGTGCTTCGCGTGCTTCCGCGTCGAGGTTTTCCGGGAAACGGAACAACAAAATATCGCGCAAAAAATTGAAGATTGATTCTTCGGTCGCCGGGTTGCGGCGCTTCGCGGCGGCGATCGCGCGCTCAATTACTTGTCGATCTTCCTCGCTCACCGGCTGGCCCGGCGCGAGATATGTCCGGTAAACCGGGAAGCACGCGATCGTTTCCCGCACCGCGCGCTCGAGCGCTTCGAGCGTGAAATCGCGGAACCACCGATTTTTTTCCGACAAGCGATCGAGCATGCTGCCGAGCACTTCCACCTCGTTAGCGAGCGCGAGCCGCATCACGAGACGCTTCTTTGCGTAAACCAGATGTCCGAAATGCATCGTGTGCCCGATAAAACGGTGGAACGTTTTTGTAATCGCCGCTTCGGCTTCGCTATCGACCAGGATCTGCGCTGCCTCACCCGCGAAATCGTATCCAGTCGTCCCGTGGACCGGCCAATCGCCCGGCAATTTCTCAGGGCCGGTCAGAATTTTCTCGACCAGCAGGAAGACAGCGCGCCCATCCTTCGGCAGCGACGCTCCCAAAACCTTCGCGCAACGGCGTTGAAGTTTTTCCAAATACTCCTTCGGCAAATACAAGCCATCCGGATGATCGATCCGCAATCCATCGACCGCGCCGCGCCGAACAAGATCGAGAACCAACTCGTGCGCGGCGTCGAAGACTTCCGGCAATTCCATCCGAATCGCCGCGAGATCGTTCACGTCGAAGAAACGCCGGTAATTGATTTCCTCCGCTGCCACGCGCCAGAAAGCGAGCCGGTACGATTGCGCGTTAAGCAGTTCGTCCAGACGATCGAAGCTGCGTGAATCGCCGGGACGCCCGTTGATTTGCGCGAGTGCGCTCTCGATCGCGCGCTGGACTTGCGGCGCTTCCTGGCAACGGCGCTCCAACCGGCGTTTCACTATTTCTTTTTCGCGCGCTCGCTCTGCGATTTTCTCGGGATCGATTTCCGTCCGGCGCGGCAAATATTCGAGCGCGGTGAGAATGCTTTGGAACTCCGCGTAAAAACCTTCCTCCTTGAAATCGCTCAGGTTTTCGAGCGCGAGCTCGAGAATTAAACGATAAGTGCCGGGCGCGATCGGCAATTTGAAGTGGCCATACTCCAAATAGAAAGCGCCTTCATCGAAACGCACTTTGAACTCGCCGCGTTCGAGCACGCGGCCGTACTGATCGGTAAGAATCGGCAGCAAAACTTTGTCGCGCAGATCTTCTTTTTGCGGGCGCCACTCGATGTCGAAGTAGGGCGCGTACATCGAGCTCGGTCCGTTTTCGAGCACGTCGGCCCACCATTGGTTTCCCGGCTCGGTCACGCCCATGTGGTTCGGCACGAAATCGAGCACCTGACCCATCTCGTATTTGTGCAATTCCGAGATCCACGCATCGTAATCTTCCTGCGAACCGATCGCCGGGTTCAGTTTGTTGTGATCGACAATGTCATAGCCGTGCATGCTGTTCGGTCCGGCTTGGAAATACGGCGATGCGTAAACGTCGCTCACGCCAAGTTCGCGTAAATACGGCACGATTTCGCGCGCCTGCGCGAACGTGAACCATCGGTTTAACTGCAGCCGATAGGTGCAAACTGGAATTCGTGGGTGCTCAGCCATCACAGCAAGGAAGGGAACGTCCGACGCGCTGCCCGCCTTAGCAAGGCTGTGCCGCTACATCTTCTCAGGCACTTGGATGCCTAACAAATCGAGGCCGCGCTGCAAAACGCGGCCGGTGAGATCGCAGAGCGCGAGTCGTGAGCCGCGCAACGGCTCTTCCGATTTCAGAACCGGACATGCTTCGTAGAAACTGTGGAAGCTGTTCGCCAGCTCGAACAAGTAATTCGCGAGAATATTCGGCCGAAAATCGTTCAACACTTGCGGCACGACCTCGGCGAATTGAGTCAGCCGTTTGGTCAATGTGATTTCAGCAGACTCTTTCAAGACGAAGTTGTCGATCTTTGGTGCCGCGGCTCCCGCTTTGCGAAAGATGGACCGAATCCGGACATACGCGTTTTGCAGATACGGCGCAGTGTTCCCTTGCAGCGCGAGCATCTTGTCCCACGCAAACACGTAGTCGGTCATTCGATACTGCACGAGGTCGGCATACTTCACTGCGCCGATGCCGATGATCCGCGCGATGTCGGTCTTTTCCTCGTCGCTCAAGTCCGGATTTTTTTCTTCGATGATTTTTCGCGCGCGAGCAACCGCTTCTTCGAGCACGTGTCGCAACGGCACATTTTCGCCTGAGCGCGTCTTCATCAATTTGCGATCTTCGCCGAGAATGTTGCCGAACGGGATGTGACGGAAGTCGGCTTTAAATCCTTCGCGTCGCGCGATCTCGAAAATCTGTTTGAAATGCAGAGTCTGCGGCGCGCCGACCACGTACCAAAGCGTGTCGCGCTTCAGGTCGTTGATTCGATACTCGACCGTCGCGATGTCGCTTGTCGTGTAATTGAATCCACCATCGGTCTTGCGAACGATAGAAGGCTTCTCCGCCAGCTCGGGAACGTCGCGGAAGAAAACAACGACCGCCCCTTCACTCACTTCCGCGATCTTTGATTTGAGCAGGCGTTCAACCACGCCGGGCAAACGATTATTATAAAAACTTTCGCCGCATTGAATGTCGTAATGCACGTCGAGGAGCGCATAAACGTACTGGAAGTCTTGCATCGAGAACGCGACGCACTTGTTCCAAATATCGGTGTTCTCTTTGTCGCCGGCCTGGAGTTTGACTAACTCCTGACGACAGGCGTCGCGCACTGCGGGATCCGATGTGGATTTTGCATTCGTCTCTTTATAGATCCGAACGATCTCGGCGAGCGGATCGCGCTGAAGCGCATCGCGATCGAGCAAGTTTTTCCAACCCCAGATCACCATTCCGAACTGCGTGCCCCAATCGCCGATGTGATTGTCGCGAATCACGTCGTGCCCGAGGAAGCTCGCGATTCGCGCGAGTGAATCGCCCAGCGCGGTGCTGCGAATGTGACCGACGTGCATCGGCTTCGCGACATTGGGCGAACCGAAATCGATCACGATCTTCTTCGGCGATATCGATCTTGCCACGCCCAGACGCTCGTCGGCAAAAGTTTCGCCGGCTTTCTTTGCGATCGCGTCCGCTGTGAGTTTGAAATTGATGAATCCCGCGCCCGCTACGGTCGGCGTTTCGGACAAGTCCGATACCTCGAGAGCTTTCAGGATTTTCTCGGCAACGCT
This sequence comes from Verrucomicrobiota bacterium, assembly GCA_003219495.1. Next base: position 11,781 of record QHOZ01000007.1, read on the forward strand.
CCGCGGATTTTCGCCACGCTGTTTGCCGAGAATCAGCGCAGAGTTGCTTTGATAATCCCCGAATCGCGGATCGGTCGCTTGTGTGAGCTCGCCGATGTCTGGCAAACCGGCTTTCGTCAAGGCGGCGGCCAATCGCTTGGCGAGAATTTCCTGGAAAGTTTCCACCGTTCGAAGTGTAGCCGCTTCGCTCTGCGAAGCGAGAACGTCGCGCAGCGCCCGATCGCTAGAATTTACTTTTGGCCCGAGCTCTGAAAGATCGACAGAATCTCGTCGGTCGATTTCGCATTCGCCAATTTGTCGCGCGTGGTGCGGTCGTTCAGAAATTTCGCGATCGACGCCAGCGTGCGCAGATGCGTTTGGAACTGGTTCTTCGGAACAATGAAGAGCACCACGAATTTCACGGGCGCGTTGTCGAGCGCGTCGAACTCGATTCCCGCTGTCGATCTTCCGAACGCCGCGACCACGTCCGTAATTCGATCGGACGAGCAATGCGGAATGGCGATGCCGAATCCGATGCCTGTGCTCATCGTTTCTTCGCGCTGTTTGAGCGAACCGAGAACGTTATCGCGATCTTCGGCTTTGATTTTTCCCAAACGTACGAGCAAATCGATTAGCTCGACGATGGCCGGCCAACGCTCGGACGCAGTCATCTCGGGGATGATTTGCTCGGCGGAAAGTAAATTGCCCAACGACATGCGGATGCGCGATTCGGGACGGCAAGCTTAGCGGTGGCGTTTACGTTGACAAGCGCATTTCAGGCTCATGAATCACGGATTTTGTAATTCAATCGCCGCGAAAGCAGCCAGCGGACGCCAAACATATCCATCGTCGCCCGCACCGCGCGGCTGCCGAAGCCGTATTTGGTCTGACCAAACCGCCGCGGCCGGTGGTTCACCGGTATTTCCACCAATCGATAACCCGCCCCGCGGATCAGCGCCGGGATGAAACGGTGCATCCCTTTGAATGGAACGAGCGCGTCCGCGCATTCGCGCCGCATCGCCTTCAACGTGCAACCGGTGTCGCGCACGTAATCTTTCGTGAACCGGCTCCGCACGAAATTCGCGATCCGGCTGGTGAGACGTTTCGTGAGCGTGTCTTTGCGCTTTGCGCGATAACCGCAAACCAGATCCGCTCCGCGCGAAATCTCCGCGACTAATCGCGGAATGTCGGCCGGATCGTTTTGCAGGTCGCTGTCGATCATCACAATTGTCTGACCGCGCGCGGCCTTTACTCCGGCGTAAAGTGCGGCGCTCTGACCGGTGTTCTTTTCAAACCGAAGCACACGAACATTTGGCGCGACTTCGATTTTTTCCGCGCTGCGGTCGGTCGAACCGTCATCCACGAAAACCATTTCGTGATCGATGCCGCTGAGCGCGGCACGCAGCTCCGATTGCAAGATCGGCATGTTCTCTTCTTCGTTGAAGACGGGAACAACAACAGAGACCGCGGGAGATTTAGAAGAGTCGTTCACAACGGGAGAGTTTTGTAATGGCGGCAGAGGAAAATCTGCCAGTAACGTACGTGACGCCCAAACCGTTTTAATTCCAGTCGTCCGACGGGCTCAACCGATTCAAACGCCGCCTTAATATTGTGCGAGGGGCCTTTCGCCGGGTTGCGGATCAAGAGCGCGCTGCGTCCGACAAATGGATTGACGCCTTTCTGCTCGGTAAACTTGTCTTCAGTCGATTGGTTTGCGTTCGCAGGCGCGTCGACCCATTGATCGTATCGCGGCCAGAACGAGAATTGATTCACCAAATCCTGGGACTCGACGATGTAACACGGCGGATGTCCCGGCCCTTCCACGCGTTTGTCTTTCAAATAAAACGAAATCTCGGACGCTCGGTGCCGTTCGTCGGCAATCAAAAACAATTTCTCGCCAAGCATAGCTTCCTCTTCGTTCCGAATCCGTTCCACCTGCGCGACCAACGATTTCCAGCCGCGCCAGCGATCGCTCGGATCGCTTCGGAACAAATGAAAACCCGCGCTGCGAATCAAATCGGAATCGAGCACGAAGAAACTCATAACGAAAGCAACAATGACTCCGGTAGTCGCAAAAGATCTTATCTTGGGATTGTCGATTCGTTCGTTCCAATAATAAGCTGCGAGTAAACCAAAGCCGAGAAAGGAGACTGCATCCCAGTTCGGCGTCGCATCCTGATTGAACGAGAGCAGGAAATAAAACGCGGTCACCGGCAGCCCAAACCAGAAGAGAAACAGGATTTTGAATTGCTGATTGATGCGGCGCCAGCTGCGGATCACCGCCCAAACCAAAAGTCCGAACAGGATCGGCGAATAAAAAATGAAATGCTGGCCCAAAAATTTCAGAGGCTCGAGCGGGCGAAAGCCGACGTGCTCTTCCAAGCCGCCACGCGTGCGGAGATGTTGTGTTGTGACCCACGCATGTTGCGCGTTCCAAATGATCGGCGGAAGCGTGCAGAGAACGAAGATCCCGAGGAGCAAATAAAATCCCGGACGTTTGAATTCCTGCCGCAGGCGTGGCGCGAACGCCAGCACGAGAATTACACACACGATTTCAAACGCATTCGTGAATCGGCCGAGAAATCCCAGACCGATCAGCAAGCCTGTGACCGGCCACCACATCGAGAAGCGCGGGCTCTTCTCGGTCGCCAGCCAGAACGTGAACATCGCCGCCGCCCAAAAGAAGATCGACAACGCGTCGGTCGTCATTACGAACGCGCCGACATTGAAAATCGGCGTCACGTTGAACGCGATCACTGTCCAAAGGCCGACGTTTTCGTTGAACAAACGTTTGCCGAGATAAAAGAGAAAGAAACTCGTGCCGGCGGCGAGGATCGGACTCCAAAAGCGCACGCCGAATTCCGTCGCACCGAAAAGCATTGTGCTCGCGCGAATGGCGAACGCGATGCCCGGACCTTTGCTGAAATAGCCGGGCGCGAGCCGCTCCGACCACATCCAGTAATGCGCTTCGTCGAATTCGAGATCGGTCGATCCCAACATCGACAAGCGCACCAGGGTCAGCGCGCCAATGAAAATCCAAACCGCTCGCGTCTTACTCATGCGCAGGTTGAATGACTAATCCCGGGTGGCGTTCGTAAATTCCAGGCGCAAGTCGTTTCGCGCCGAAGCGCCAGAGCAATTCCAAAATGGCCAGCACCAAAAAAGTTTCCGCCGCGCCGAGAAAAACGGTGCCGAGAATGTCGCTTGGCCAATGCGCGCCGAGATAAATTCGTGAATAGCCGACGAGCGCTGCGAAAATCCAATACAGCCAGCCGCGCCGGTAAAACAGGCTCAATATGATCGCGGCGATCGTGTTGTTGGTCATGTGGCCGGACGGGAATGAAGGATCGCCGCGCCGCTTGTCCGATTCATCGGAACGGCGCACGGTCGGCGCTTTGAAGATCGACATGAACTCCGGCCGGCCTTTTTCGAGCCGCACCATGCGGACTGACATCATGTGTTTCGGACGCGGCCGGCTGATTGCGAACTTCAGCGTGTTGGTGATCGGCTGTGCGATGACAATCGCGATGAGAAGACAAGCGATGCACGCGCGCGCACGGAAGCCGCCGAATACGAGCGCTGCGAAAATAAGAATGATGAGGAGCGGTTTCCAAACATCAGCGTCGCTCACTGCCGCCATGAACAAATCGAGCGCGGGACTCGTCCATCGCTCGTTGATGAGTTGAAATAGGGTTTGATCCATTTTCGCCAGGGCAGACGATAAGTGATTCGTGAAACGTTACCAAAACCTTCTTCGGGCTAGTGTCGCTCTGGCGGTTGCTCTTGCTTCAGCGGGGTTGAGCGCGGCGCCACCGCCAAGCGCGAAGGAGATTCTCGAATCCGTCCGCATGATGGAGGCGCGCCAGCAGATCGATCTCGACGGGCAACTTCGCGAAAACGAAAGAGTGATTCCGTTTCATCTCACCCAAGATGGTCCGGTGATTCGGTATTCCTTCAGCGACCCGGAGGAAGTGATCGAGCTGCGGCTTGGCGAGAATGCTTCCCGCCTCGATCTGGTCACGAACGACACGGCCACGAAATTTCCAACCGACAAATTGAAGGCGAACGTTCGCGACACCGCGGTTACGTACGAAGATTTAACGCTGGAGTTTCTTTACTGGCCCGACGGGCGCGTGCTCGGCACCGAGCTCGTGCGCACGCGCAATTGCTGGAGACTGCAGCTCACCGCCACTTCGCGCGACTTACAATATTGGTACGTGCTGGTCTGGGTGGACAAAGCGAGCGGCGCGTTGATGCGGATGGACGGCTACGATTGGGACGGCAAGATCGCGAAGCGATTCGAAGTTGTCTCCGCGCAAAAGATCGACAATCGCTGGTTCTTGAAACAAATGCGCGTCGAGAAAATGAAACCGGGCACGAACAAAGTGGACTCGCGAACGTATTTGGAAATCAACAAGCCCGCCGGCGATTGATCTTCGCCGCGCCAATTGCTTTCTGCGCGTAATGCGGCACCGCCATCGCGTGCGTCGGAACGTGCCAGGTCGCAACCGCGTGACCAGCCGCGCGTGCCGCGAATCGCGCCGCGTCCGATTTCGATCTGCGTGCAGCGGCGTGCGCATCGAGCGAAAGCTTTCGCACTTCGCGCATTCCGAGTTTCAATTTTCCCCGCGACCAGGCGCTGATCGCTTCGATCGCGCGGCGCGGGCGTTTGTCGCGCGGATTTTCTTTCTCGAAGATCGACAACACGCGCCGCGCTTCCTGCGCCGCTTTCAGTGCGAACAACCGGTGATAACGCGAATCGCGCGCAATCGATTTCACGAAACCGTTTACTTTTCGTTGCGCGCCGCTTTAACGATCTGCGCGAAGCTGCGCGGATCGAGACTCGCGCCGCCGACGAGCGCGCCGTCGATGTCCGCTTGCGTCATCAAGTCACGGGCGTTCTCCGGTTTCACGCTGCCGCCGTATTGAATGCGGATCTTGTCCGCGGTCGCTTCATCTGAGATTTCACGAAGCGTGTGGCGAATGAACGCGTGCGCTTCCTGCGCCTGTTGCGGTGTCGCGACACGGCCGGTGCCGATCGCCCAGATCGGCTCATAGGCAACGACCGTTTCGTGAAGTTCTTTTTCGTTGAGGTCTTTCAAACTTCCGCGGAGCTGGATCGACAATATTTTGTCGACGTTGCCTTTGTCGCGTTGCTCGAGCGTTTCGCCGACGCAAACAATCGGGCGCAGACTCGCAGCGTGCGCGGCTTTCACTTTGCGGTTCACGATTTCGTCCGTCTCGCCAAAATATTGCCGGCGCTCGCTGTGGCCGAGCACGACGTAACGCACGAGCAAATCGCGTAGCAACGCCGCGCTGATCTCGCCCGTGAACGCGCCGTTCGGCTCCCAATGCATGTTTTGAGCGCCGACCTTGATACTTTGCGACGCGCCGAGCGCTTCCATCACTTTCGCGAGCGCTGTGAACGGCGGGATGATGACAACTTCGACGTCGGTAAGGTCTCCGAAATCCAGGAGAAAAGATTGAATGAACCGGGCGGACTCGGCCTGTGTCATATTCATCTTCCAATTCGCGGCGACGATTTTCTTTCTCATAAATTATTTGTCGGAGAGCGCGGCCACTCCTGGCAGTTCTTTGCCTTCGAGCAATTCGAGCGACGCGCCGCCGCCGGTGGAAATAAAAGTCATTTTATCCGCGAGGCCTGCCTGTTTCACCGCGGTGACAGAGTCGCCGCCGCCGATGATGGTCGTTGCCTTCGATTTCGCGAGTGCTTCTGCGATCGCGATGGTGCCTTCGGCGAAATCCGGAATTTCAAAAATCCCGACCGGGCCGTTCCACAAAATCGTTTTCGCCTTCGCAATCTCGTCCTCGAACAGCGCGATCGTAGCCGTTCCAATATCGACCGCCTGCCAGCCTTCAGTCACGCCACTCTCCTTCGAAAGCCGGCTGGTGTTTCGCTTTTTCGCGGCGGGCTTGATCTCCTGGGTTTCGACGACGTCGATCGGCAACAAAAAGTTCACGCCGCGTTGCTTCGCAAGATCGATAAGCTCGCGCGCGAGATTTGTTTTGTCGGCTTCGACGCGACTCGCGCCAATCGGAATTCCTTCCGCCTTGAAAAACGTGTTCGCCATTGCGCCACCGATCAAAATTGAATCCGCTTTTTCGATCAGCGCCTTCAGCACGTTGATTTTGTCCGACACTTTCGTACTTGAGCTCTTTCTCCATCAAAAATCCCATCGCGCGAACATTCATGAACATCGCGATTCCCGCAGTCGATGCGTGCGCGCGGTGCGCGGCGCCGAACGCGTCGTTCACATAAATGTCGCCAAGATCGCCGAGGGCGGCGGCAAATTTCGGATCGTTCGCTTCTTCGCCCGGCTGGAAGCGCAAATTCTGCAACATCGCAACATCGCCATCCTTCATGCCGGCAACCATCTTCTGCGGGATCTCGCCGATCGTGTCGTGACTGAACATGACCGGTTGATTGATCAGCGTGTGCAAATGGTCCGCGACCGGCCGGAGCGTGTACTTATCGACGCGCTTCCCCTTGGGCCGGCCGAAGTGCGACATCAAAATCGTTTTCGCTTTGTGCTCGCGAAGATAATTGATTGTCGTCAGCGCTTCGCGAATCCGTGTGTCATCCGTGATTTCAATTTTGTCGCCGTCTTCCTTGATCGGGACGTTGAAATCGACACGCACGAGCACGCGCTTGCCCGCAACATCGACATCACGAACGCTAAGCTTCGCCATTATTTGCCGAGCATCTCGAGCATTTCGACGCAACGATTGCTGTAACCCCATTCGTTGTCGTACCAGCCGACCACTTTCACGAATCGGTTCCCGAGCATGATCGTTAATTTGCTGTCGAAGATGCACGAATGCGGATTGCCGACGATGTCCTGCGATACGAGCGGCTCATCGCTAAATTCGAGCACGCCTTTATAACTTTTGTCCGCCGCGGCCTCTTTGAACGCCGCGTTCACCGCGTCCACCGTCGTGTCCTTCTCCAAGACCGCGGTGAAATCGGTGACCGATCCGTCGGGCGTCGGCACGCGAAACGCGCCGCCGTTGAGTTTGCCTTTCAAATCGGGAATGACTTCGCCGATCGCTTTCGCCGCGCCCGTGCTCGACGGAATAATGCTGATCGCCGCCGCGCGCGCGCGCCGAAGATCCTCGTGTGGAAGATCGAGAATGCGCTGATCGTTCGTGTAACTGTGGATCGTGCTCATGAATCCATGCGCGATCCCGAATTTGTCATTCAACACTTTCGCGAGTGGCGCCAGGCAATTCGTTGTGCAGCTCGCGTTCGAAACGATCGTGTGCTTCGCCCCGTCGTAAACGCTATCGTTGATTCCGACGCAGATCGTTGCGTCATGATTTTTCGCGGGCGCCGAGATCAAAACTTTCTTCGCACCGCCTTTGCTGATGTGAAGCTCCGCTTTATCGCGCGCGGTGAAAAATCCGGTCGATTCGAGCACAACATCGACGCCAAGCTTGCTCCACGGAAGATTTCCCGGGTCGCGTTCCTTCAGGATTTTAATTTTGTGACCGCGGACGACGATGTTCTCCTCGTCATGTCCGATTTCGCCGTCGAATTTCCCATGGACCGAGTCCCATTTGAGAAGGTGCGCGAGGGTTTTGGTGTCAGTGAGATCGTTGATCGCTTGAATGCGCGCGACTTGTTTTTGGTTCATCGCCCGCAAGACGTTGCGGCCGATGCGCCCGAAGCCGTTGATTCCAAAATTAGCCATAGATAAAAGGTTGCGATTTGCGGTTTCCGATTGTCGATTGCTGAGCAAATCTTCAGCAACGATTTGGGGAAGGAAATTACGTGGGTAAGTCGTTGAGGCAATCCCGAACTGCAACACTTTTGGCGGCCATTTCGTTAGGGTTGGCCGCGCCATCCGTTCGCGCTGTGTCGCGCGATTCTTCGGCAATGAAGCGAATCCTCGTTCTCGGCAACAGTCTCTCGGCCGGTTTCGGCCTCAGCTCGCGGCAGGCGTATCCCTGGTTGCTCGCCGACAAATTGCGTGATGCCGGATTAACGAACTTTGAAGTCACCAATGCCAGTCAAAGTGGCGGGACGACCGGCGGCGGATTGCTCCGATTGCCTCCGCATCTCAAGCGCAAGATCGACATCTTCATTCTCGAGCTCGGGATCAACGATGCATTCCGCGGCGTGCCGGTCGCGCAGATCCGCAACAATCTGCAGCAAATTATCGATCTTGTGAAAACCAAGAATCCAAACGTTCACATCATTATCGCCGGAATGCAGCTGCCGAATTACGCCGCCGACGATTATGTTTTCGCCTTTGGCCAGACGTTTGCCGATCTCGCCGCCAAAAATAACGCCGTGCTCATTCCTTATTTACTCGAAGGCGTGGGCGGCGATCCAAACCTGAATCAACCGGACCATGTGCATCCAAATGCCGCCGGGCAGAAGATTTTGTCAGAGAATGTCTGGCGCGCCCTGGAACCGATTGCGCGTGAAGTTGCGACCGCGGAGGTGCCGGCGCGCGTTCCATAGTTGATGGCAGATCCAG
>QHOZ01000152.1 GCA_003219495.1 Verrucomicrobiota bacterium
AATCTTGCCTGCACGTTTTCCCAGTCGAGACCCTTGTGGCGGTTCATGTTTTTCTCGAACCGCGTTTTCAAGGTTTTGAAAAGCTGCGCGCGATCCTTTTCTGGGAGACTCTTCGTTTTGCTTTTCATGCCGTCGGTTGCGAGCGTCGCGCCTGAATACCCATCCCAATCTTCCACACAACAAACAACGCGACCTGACTCAGCACCGCCGGCCAATATCCAGCCAGGTAAGACGCACCGAGCCATGCCGCGGCGCCAATAAAGGCGAACAAGGCGCCCGCATACATCCAATATCCCGTAAGAAGAAGAATGGGGACGAATACAAATCGGGTGAGTGGCGCGTACTGCGGAATTTGGTCAAACGGGCTATAAACATAACCGAGTATCGGCACGATCCCGAAGACGAGGTGAAACCAGCGAAGAATGGAACGTTTGGTCGCGGCAGTCATGTTGATTTGTAAATCGATTTCTCAACGGCAATTCAAGCGCGTAATGAGAAAAAGATGAATTGCGGCAGCGCGCAGGTTTGCGCGATTAACGAGTAACGGCCGTTAGATCACTTGGCTTTGAGTCCGTCGCGAAACGCAATCGATTCCAATTCGACGCGGACAGCGTCTTCGATTGGAATCACTGGGCGCGCCTCAAAGACAAATGCCGGCAGCATCGAGCAGAACTTGTGGACTGCGGCCGGGTCGTCGCAATCCAGCATCATATATCCTCCCCAGTCTCCTACTCGAATCACAAACAACTCGATTTTGAAATTGGCGGGTGCTTTCCATTGCGTGAAAACCTCCAAAATTCGCTTTTGTGCGTTCTCATATTCGATGGGCGAGCCTTGAGGTCGTTCGGTCCACGTGAGCATGTATTTCATGGGATCCTTGCTATCGGTTTGGCTGAGATGGGGGAAGAGTGAAGTGTAGAACGAAAATCGATCACGCAGCGGCGCTGCCGATTTCGTCCTGAAGAAAAGTTATGAGCAAGCGCAGGCGTTGATTCACCGATTGTTCCTCGAGCATTTTTTGGCGACGGAGCGGATCCTCGACGAAAGTGGAGGCAACGAGATCGGCGAGCATTTCCAAATCGTCGAGCTGCGTGAGGTAGCGATCGACTTTCGGCGGCAGCTGCCGTCCGACACGTTTCAATTTCTGATAAAGCTCGAGAACTTTTTCGCCGAGCGCTTCGGTTTCGACTGTTGTGTCGTCACTCGATTCTACGATGTCGATCTTCGCGACAGGAAACGGCGCATCCTGCTCGAAACTGGTGAAGCGCACGCGATGCAAACCTTGAAGCACAAGATTTGAAGTGCCGTCGCCGCGGCCGACGCATGCGCGGATGAGTCCGACGGTTGCGAGATGGAAAAAATCTTCCGGCGCGTGCCATTCGGGGCAACTCGGCTTGATCAGCGCGACGCTGAACATGCGGTCGCGTTTGAGCGCGTGTTCGAGCATGTCGCGATAGCGCGGCTCGAAAATCAAAACTATCTCCCCGTTTTTCATCGAACCCTCGCAATTAATTTCCCCGCCGAAGCGCGGAACGCAAGGTATCGATCGAGAGTTGTCCTTCGAAGATTGGCTGGTGGAGCGCAGCGTAATTCAACACCGAGCCGCAGCGCGCGAGCAACAAACGTGAAATGCCGCCAAGTTTTCCGATTCCCATCGCGCTGATGTCGATCTTGATGTCGTTGGTCGTCACAAAATCGATGAGGCGCGCGAGATCGGCCGGTTTGTCCGTGCGCGTGGCGACTTTGAAAATGTCGGCGCCGTACCTTTTCGCGAGACCGGCTTTGGCACGCAAGCTGCGCGACGAAGGTGTCGATCTAAGATCGTGAAACGAAAGAATCACACGCCTGTTTCCTTTTCGAGCCTGCGCGAGCAATGGTTTGAGCGCGCGCGCCGAACGCAATTCAACATCGAGATATTTCGCGTGCGGCAAAAATCGCGAAAGCAGGTCGCAGCGTTGCTCAAGGGACAGATTGTTCGCGCCGCCTTCGCCGGAATCGCGCGCGGTGATGATTTTCGGAGCAGGCAAGACCACCAACCGGCGTTCAAGTCGTTCAAGGACTTCGCAAAGACAATCGAGCCGAAGCTCGAAAAGATCCGGCGGCTGCTTCATGCGCAGGGCAAAGCTCAAGTCGCCGGGCGAGGCGATTACCCCCACGACAAGCGGGCGGCCCGCCTTCGTCCGCTTACGGCGCGGGGAGCGTCCTTTGACCGTTCTGCGCGTTGTCATATAATTAGTGTTCCCCCGAATCAGGCGATGACCGCTCCCTTGTAGCATGCTCGCGCGACGACAGGAAATAAACACGCAGCTGCAAGTGCTGATCGACGGGTTTTTGCTCGCCGTCTCGCTATGGCTTGCATGGCTCCTTCGGTATTACAGCACGTTCTGGTTCAACACGCGCGAGACAGTCGACGCGTTTCACAACTATCACTGGCTCTTCATCGTGATCATGCCCTTCGGCCCGATCCTGCTCGACCTGCAAGCATTCTATCAATCGCCGCTCAACAAAACGCCGTGGCGCTCGACGGTGCAAATCCTTCGCGCGATGATCGGACTGAGCATCATCGTTAGCGCGTGCGTAATCTTTCTCCGTCTGCCGCTGGCAAATCGAACCGTGCCGCTGCTGTTTATTTTAATCGGCACGATCGCCCTTGTGGTGAAGGAACGTTTGATTGCAGCGCATCTGCGCCGGAAGGCCAGACGCGGCGAACAACGCGAACCGGTGCTGCTCGCGGGTTTGCCGCAGGATTTGGCGGCGCTCGAGCGATCGTTTACGCAGGAGCAACGGTTGCTCATCGACGTGGTCGGGAGGATCGACATCGACCGGCAACCAATTTCCGATTTGGTCGAAGCGATGCACAAGCACGCGGTCTCGCGCGTGATTTTCGCCGCCGGTCACAGTCGATTGAACCGCGTCGAGGAAGCGATCGCCGCCTGCGAGATCGAAGGCGTGCCGGCATGGTTGGTCGCGGATTTCATTCAAACCTCAATCGCGAAGCCGGACTTCGATGCGTTCGCGGGCCGGCCGATGCTCGTGTTCCGCTCAACGCCGGAAGTTTCGTGGGCGTTGATGATTAAGCGGGCAATCGATTTCGTCGGCGCGTTTTCTGCGTTGCTAATATTTGCCATTCCAATGGCGATCGTCGCGATCCTGATCCGGATCACATCGCGCGGGCCGGCCATCTTCCGGCAACGGCGCGCCGGGCGTCACGGAATGCCATTCGTGATGTACAAATTTCGCTCAATGACTGACGACGCGGAGATGCGCAAGGCTGAGCTCGAGCCGTTCAATCAAATGAGCGGGCCGGTCTTCAAAGTGGAATCCGATCCGCGAATCACGCCGCTCGGTCGCTGGCTTCGCAAGACGAGTTTCGATGAGCTGCCACAACTTTGGAATGTGCTCTGGGGCAATATGAGTTTGGTCGGGCCGCGGCCGTTGCCGATTTACGAAGTGGAAAAATTCGAGAACACCGCGCAGCGCCGTCGTCTTAGCGTAAAGCCGGGACTGACTCGTCTCTGGCAAATCAGCGGCCGCAATCAGGTAAAGGATTTCAGCGACTGGGTGAAACTTGATCTCGATTATATCGATCGCTGGTCTCTCGGGCTGGATTTCAAGATTCTGATAAAGACCATTCCCGCGGTCGTCCTTGGGCTGGGCGCGAAATAACGCTGTACTATATATAGAGAGCGCTATTCCTGCGGCGCGTAACTGGCGAGCATCCGCTCCACGTATTTCGCCAGAATATCGAACTCAATGTTCAGCCAGTCGCCGCTGTCGATCTTGTCGAGGTTAGTGTGGCGTTTCGTATGGGGCAATCGTGAGACTGATTCCATTCACCGCGACGGACCCTTTGTAGGCGGCGTAATGCGCGAAGTCGGCCGGTAGATCGATCTCCAATCGGTAATCGTCGGCGGTGCGCTCGAACGAGATCACCTTGGCCGCGCAATCGATGTGGACTTGAACAAAATGACCGCCCATAGGCGCACCCGCGACGAGCGCGCGCTCGAGATTAACGGGACTATCGCGGCGCAGTTGTTTCAGATTTGTGCGCTCGAGCGTTTCCTCGAGCAGATCAAACGTCACCTGTTCGTCGCGGTGCGCACTGACGGTCAGACAACAACCGTTCACGGAGATGCTGTCACCAGTGCGCACGGAAGAGACAACTTTCGGCGCGGTCAGTTGTAATTGCGTGCCGCGATCGGTCATTCGAATCCAAAGCACGCGTCCGACTTCTTCGATTAATCCCGTGAACACGCAGTACTTTTAATCGGAAACAAATAAGATCGCCAACTTGTTTGCGCGCCCGCCTCGGCTCACAATTGGCCGTTGTGCGTTCCGGCGTTGTTTTGAAACTGGCGATCTGCGTCGCGTTGCTCGCGGTGACGTTCGCGATCTTT
>QHOZ01000149.1:0-1588 GCA_003219495.1 Verrucomicrobiota bacterium
GACGAACATCGGAACACGCGTGCCGTCCGCGCTTTTGTAGAAGACCTGCTCGGTCGTGTAATCGTCCGGATTAAATTTAACTTTGGGTTTGAACAAGGGCGAGCTCGCGCGCTTGTCGAAATTGAACCGGAAAACTTGGGTGGGCGTGGTGTAGCTGGTGAACGAATAAAACGTTTCGTGATCTTTACGTTTGCCGCTAAAACCGCCGGCCGTGCCAAGACCAGGCAACGCGATTTCGCCGTCTGCCGTGCCGTCGAGCTTGAACAATTTCACCACGCTGTGCGCGTCGTGGAGATAAAGCGCGACGAATCGATCGCCGACGCTGGTGACGGCCTCGAGTTTGTCTTTCGATTCGGGGACGACGTCGTCCATTCTTGGCTCGCCCGATTTGCCGGTGTCGATCTTGACGATGCGGCCGAGCGGCGCGTTCAAGGTTGTCCGAAACGCGAAGACCGGCCCGTCGTTGTCGATGAATGAATATTCGGCGTCCGCTTTATCGAGCAGCTCGACGACTTTTGAATTCGGATCGACCAGATTTTTGTAGAAGATCCGGTTCTTCGGATCCGTGCCGCGGCGCACGTCGATGATGAGATAACGCCCGTCGTCCGTAACTTGCGCGTTGAGGAGCCACTCCTTTTGATCGGGCCGCTCGTAAATCAATTTGTCCTGCGACTGCGGTGTGCCGAGCTGATGATAGTAGAGTTTGTGATTGTAAACCGCGTTGCGCAGTTTGTTTTGCTCATCCGGCTTGTCATAACGGCTGTAGAAAAATCCGGAGCCGTCTTTCTTCCACGATGTCTCCGAGAATTTCACCCAATCGATGAGATCCGGCCGATCTTTGCCGGTCTCAACGTCGCGCACTTTCCATTGCTGCCAATCGGAACCCGAGGTCGCGAGGCCGTACGCCATTAACTTCGCGTCGTCCGTCACGTTGATTCCACCGAGCGCGATTGTGCCGTCTTTCGCGAGCACGTTCGGATCGAGGATCGCCTTGGTCTCCGCGAAATTTTTCGTGGTGAAAACTACGCTTTGATTTTGCAGACCGGTATTGCGCGAATAGAAGTAGCGATCGTTCTCTTTGTACGGAACGCCGAACCGCTCGTAGTCCCAAACTTCAGTCAGACGTTTCTTGATTCCATCGCGCTCCGGAATTGCATTGAGAAAATCGAACGTGATTTTGTTTTCCGCTTCAATCCACTTCCGCGACTCGGGCGTGTCCGGATTTTCGAGCGGCCGGTATGGATCGGCCACTTTCACCCCATTGTAATCGTCCACCTGATCGTTCGTTGGAGCCGGAGGATACTCGAACTTCGCTGGAGATTGCGGGTCCGCCGCGAAGCTGAACGCGAGCGGAAGGAAGATCGACAACAACAGGCTGCATCGGGCCATAAGTTCGCGAATATGCGCAGCGTCACCGCCTGAGCATCTCTTTTTTGCCTGCTTGCCTAAAGAAACGATTCATTGCATAAAGCCGCGCCTCGCAAGATCGACATCGTCGGATGAAATCTCTCTTCGAAAAAATTCAGCAGCGTGCGTTCGCGCGCGTCGATATCGCATCGCTCGTCTTTTTTCGAATCGCGTTTGGCTT
>QHOZ01000149.1:1606-7347 GCA_003219495.1 Verrucomicrobiota bacterium
ATCTACTCGCACTGGTTGGAGCCGCGCATTCTATTTAAGTACTACGGATTCTGGTGGGTCCATCCCTGGCCGGGCAATTGGCTCTACATTCATTGGGGCGCGCTTGGCCTCTTCGCGTTTTTTGTCACGATCGGATTTCTCTACCGAATCAGCGCGGCGCTGATGTTTCTCAGCTACGCCTATTTTTTCCTGCTCGAGGAAGTCTGGTATGTGAATCACACCTACTTGCTCTGCCTCTTTTGCTTTCTTCTGATCTTTGTTCCGGCGCATCGCGCCTTTTCGATCGACAGCTGGCTGCGACCTTCCTTGCGCTCGAATACCGCGCCCGCGTGGTCGCTCTGGCTTCTTCGATTTCAAATCAGCGTCGTTTATTTTTTCGCCGGGTTCGTCAAACTTTCGCCCGATTGGCTGCGCGGGGAACCAATTCGCTATCAATTGTCGCAAGCCGCCGCCGCTTCCGAAATCCCGCAGTTCTTCTCCCGTGAATCGTTCGTTTATCTTCTCAGTTACGGCGGAATGTTTTTCGATCTGCTGATCGTGCCGCTGCTCTTATGGCGGCGGACCCGCTTCGCCGCGTTTTGCGTCGCAGTTTTCTTCCATTTCACAAATGCGCTTTGGCAGCCGATCGGAATTTTTCCATGGCTGGCGATCGCGGCGACGGCTTTGTTTTTGGCGCCCGATTGGCCGCGCCGGGTTTTGCGCGCCTTGCGAATCACACGATCGACATTCGCCGCTCCAATGTTCACGGAATCGGTCGCGTCATCACGCGCACGGGAGCGATTCGTTCTTGGCGGTTTGGCGATTTACGCCGCGATCCAAATTTTTTTGCCGCTCCGGCATTTGCTGTGGCGCGGCGGGATCGAATGGACCTGGGCCGAGCATCGCTTCAGTTGGCGAATGTTTCTGCTCGCTTACTCATCGGACGCGCATTTTTACGTGACCGATCCAAACAGCGGTAACTCGACCGCGATTAATCTCAGCGATTTCCTGACGCCGCGGCAAATCCCGAATATGGGTTACTTGCCGGATCTCCCGCTGCAATTCGCGCATTATCTCGCAACGACGATGCCGCGATGGGGTACTAAGCCGCTCACGGTGCAGGCGCGCATTTACGTCGCGATCAACGGACGCAAGCCCGTTCTCTATTTAGATCCGATTGTCGATCTTGCGGCGCAACAACGAACGTTCGGGAGGCCGACTTGGTTGCGGTGGAATGACGAACCGCTTCCGCCAAGTGGAAAACGCTACCAACAAGATTTGATGGGCACGTTTTTCTCCAGCAAATCGGATTGAATTTTAAAGTTCAGCGACTTGGCATCGCGGTTGCTTTTAGAGAAATCGCAAAGCTAGGAAGTCACTTACACTGAACTGAACGGTTCCTCAGCTTCAGCAGCGCGGCCACTTGTTGGCCGCGCTTTTTTTTGGGAACATGATGTTCCATCCGGTTGCGCTCGCTTGCTCGAGCGCAGAGCAATTCACGATCAACGCGTTGCCGGCTCGAGCTCTGGTGTAAGATCGACATCTTCGCTCGTCTCTTCCGTTTCGGAATCCATTAGAGACTTCTCGTGATGCTCTTTCGCGATGAGCATGTAGAGCGACGGAACGATGAACAGCGTGAAGATGGTTCCGATCGTCATTCCGCCGACGAGCACGAGACCGATGGAGTTTCTCGCGGCGGCGCCAGCGCCGGTAACCATTGTTAATGGAAAGTGACCGGCCACGGTCGCGACGCTCACCATCATGATCGGTCGCAAACGAAGACGCGCGGCTTGCCCGACGGCCGTGAGTTTCGCGACACCCTGACGTTGTAATTCGTTCGCAAATTGCACGATCAGGATGCCGTTTTTCGAAACCAGACCCACGAGCGTGACCAGGCCGACCTGAGAGTAAATGTTGAACGACGTCGTCCATCCGTCGGTAAAAAATTTACCGAACGGCATTTTCAGAAACATGAACAAGCCCGCGCCGAAAAGCGCGAGCGGAACGGAGCCAAGCAGAATAATAAACGGATCGCGGAAGCTGTTGAACTGCGCCGCGAGCACGAGAAAGATCAAAACAAGCGCGAGGATGAACACGCCGAGGAATTTGTCGCCTTCAGTGCGCAACTGGCGCGAGCTGCCGGTGTAATCAAGCACGTAACCGGTCGGCAGAATTTTGTGGGCCTCGTCTTCAAGAAACTTCAGCGTTGAATCGATCGAGCCGGTCGGAACTCCGGTAATCGTGACGGCGTTGAGCTGCTGCATCCGATTCAATGAACGGGCGACGGTGGTGTGTTTGATGGTGGCAATGGTGCTCAGCGGAATGAGCTGATTGTTAGGCCCGGTGACGTAGATGTTCTCGATCTGTTCCGGATTGAGCCGGTCCACGCGTTTGATCTGCGGGATCACTTTGTAGCTCAATCCCTCCATGTTGAAGCGATTGACGAAATTGCCGCCGATGCTCGCTGCTAAGTCGGCGCCGACCTGCTGCATGTTCAGACCCATCGTCGAAACTTTGTCGTGATCGAAAACGATCTGCGCCTGCGGCTGATCGATCTTGGTGTCGACGTCTCCGAATTGAAAAACGTGCGCTTGCATCGCTTTCTGGAAAATTTGTTTTGCGAAATCAAGAATGCGTTCGTGGTTGGCCGTCGAAGCGATGACGAAACTGATCCCGAAATTCTCAGAGCCGGGGAGCGGGTCGGGCATGATCGGGAACATTTGAATGCCGGGAATGGCGCCGAGCTTCTGTTGAATGACGGGCAGATAATCCTTGGTCGGTGTCTTTCGTGTGCCCCACGGTTTCAAAACCATTCCACCGAAGCCGAAGCTCGGATTCGTGATTTGGAAAGTGAATCGCGTGTCCGGGATATCCTTAAAAACTTTTCCGGCCGCATCCGCGTAACGAATCGTGTCATCGATCGTGGCGTTTGCCGGCGCGGTAATAATTCCGAAGATCACTCCCTGATCTTCTTTGGGCGCGAGTTCTTTGGTCGCCGCTTTCGGGATCGCCATGTACATGAAAATCGTAATGAGCGAGATGCCGGCCCAAACTGCGTCAACGGCCGGCCGCGCCTGCAATGTTCGGTCCAGATGGCTGCCGTACCATTCGCGGAAACGATCGAACGTCCGATCGACCCAACCTTTGAAACCGGTGTCGACGTGATGCGCCGGCAACAGATGCGCCGACATCATCGGTGAGAGAACTAATGCGACCACGCCGGATATGAAGACCGCGCCGGCCAAGGTTAGCGCGAATTCACGGAACAACGCGCCGGTTAATCCGCCCTGCATCGCAATCGGTGTGTAAACCGCCGCGAGCGTGATCGTCATCGCGATAATCGGTCCGATCAGTTCGCGTGCGCCGACCAATGCCGCGTTCATGCGCGACATTCCTTCGGCGATGTGCCGTTCGATGTTTTCGACGACAACGATTGCGTCGTCGACCACCAGTCCGACCGAAAGCACGATCGCTAGCAGCGTGAGCAAGTTCAGGGTGAAGCCAAGGACCTGCATCAAGAACAGCGCGCCGATGAGCGAGATCGGGATCGCGACGATTGGAATGACGACGGAGCGGACTGATCCGAGGAACAGGAAGATCACGAGCATCACGATCAACAATGTGTCGATCAGAGTCTTCACGACTTCGTGGATCGCATCGTTGATGTAAGCCGTCGCGTCGTAGGCCATTTCGGCTTGCATGCCGGTCGGCAGTTCTTTTTTGATTTGCTCGAGCTCGACTCGAACTCGCCTGATCACATCGATGGAGTTCGCGTTGGGCAAAACGTAAATTCCCATGAACACCGCCTTCTTGCCGGAGAATCGCACTTCGGAGTTATAATCCTCCGCACCGAGCACAACGTCGGCGATGTCGCCAATTCTAACGAGCGTGCCTTTGTCCTGCTTGACTACAAGTTGTCTAAATTGATCTGCAGTGTGGAGATCCGTGTTCGCAGTCAGATTGACCTGAAGCAGGGATCCTTTTGTGCTGCCGACCGCCGCCAGAAAATTATTTTTCGTGAGCGCATTACGAACGTCGGCCGGCGAAATATTCAACGCCAAGAATGTCCGCCTTTTGCACGCCCCCGACCGCGGTCAGACGCGGTTGCACCAGGCGAACCAAATAGTCAGTCACCTGGTTAGGCTCGAGAATGTTGGACGTGAAGCTCAGATACGCGGATGCGATTTGCGAGTCGGCCGGTTGAATCGCGATCACCGGAATCTCGGCTTCCGGTGGGAGATCGCGCCGGATCGCGTCAACCTTGGAGCTGATATCCGAAAGCGCCTTGTTCGCGTCGTAATTCAGTTTCAGGCGCGCAGTGATTGTCGGAACGCTTTGCTGACTTTGCGATTGGATGTAATCGATTCCGTCCGCGGCCGCGATCGCGCGCTCGAGCGGAGTGGTGATGAATCCGCGAACGAGCTCGGCATCGGCGCCGATGTACGCGGTGGTGACCGTGATCGATGCGATATCGCTGCGAGGATATTGACGAACGTTGATCGTCTTCATCGCCTGCAATCCGGCGATGAGAATCACAAAGCTCACCACCATCGCGAGCACCGGCCGTTTGATGAAAAGATCGGTGAATGATTTCATCAGCGTCGCGAAATCAGGAGTCGACCGGCTTTGGATTTAGCTGCGGTTTCGGGGCGAGCTCGTTGTTAATCGTCACCGACATTCCGTTGCGCAACTTGAAAACGCCAGTGCTGACGATTGTTTCGCCGGCCTTGAGGCCTTCAGTGATCGAAATAAAATCGCCGCGCGCTTCGCCGATTCGCACAAACTGCTGCCGGATCGCTTGCCCCTCTTTGCCCGTTTTCTCGTCCTTCTTTTTCTCGATCACGTAAACGGAATCGCCGAACGGCGCATAGGAAACCGCTGAACCGGGAATGACCAGCGTCTTGTGTTTTTCAGGCAGCACGACCTCGACCTTGGCAAACATGCCGGGTCGCAACGCGTGGTCCGAATTTTCGAAAGTCGCTTGCAGCGAAACATTGCGCGTCACGGAATCGATCATCGAATTAATCGCGGTCAGCTTCCCTTTGAATTCGCGACCGGGGATGGCGTCGCTGAGAAGGCGCACTTCGAGATCGTTCGAGAGCTTCGCCAAATCCTGCTGTGGTAGCGCAAAATCGACATACAACGGATCGAGCGCCGTCAGCTGAACGATCGGTTGCCGCGCATCGATCGATTGGCCGATGTTCACCTGGCGAATGCCGAGCTGCCCGTCGAAAGGCGCGCGCACTTCTTTCTTCCCGACAAGCCCTTCCTTTTGCTTGAACTTGGATTCCGCGGCGTCGAGTTCTGCTTTTGAAATCACCCTGCGCCTTGCCAGATCGCGCGTGCGCTCCAGATCGTTTCTCGCCAATTCCAAATCAGCGTCTTCCGAAGGCGTAGCCAGTTTCACGAGAACATCTCCTTTTTTTGCTTCACCGCCGTTTTGGAAATGGATTTCGGCGACAACGCCGCCGAGCTCAGCTGCAACCACCGCGCCTTGAACCGCCGAAACCGATCCGACCGCGGAAAGCGTCGGCGCCCAATCTTCTTCTTTCACGACTGCGCTTGAAACCGTAGTGGGCGGCATCGCGAACGGCGACGACATCATCTTTTTGAATTGCGACGTCTTCACCGTCAGCAGCAGCGCAAAAACGCACAGCACACCGAAGATTGCGCCCCCTGTCGTCCACCCGCCGCGGATGCCGATTATAGCCAGCGCCCCGAAGACGGCCACCAGCACAACCAATGCAGCAGCAACGATTCCC
>QHOZ01000150.1 GCA_003219495.1 Verrucomicrobiota bacterium
CTTCGCGCTTGGCCAAACTTTTCTTTTTCTCCTCGTCACCTTCTTCTTCCTTGCCCTCGCCCTCATATCGGCCAAAGCTTTCCTTCCAAAAATCTTTCGGATTGCCTGCCTTTGGCGAATCCGGATCACTCTGAGTTACCGCGAGACTCACCGATTTGTTAAACGGGTCCGCGGTGTAAAAGCATTGCGCGATGCGGAAGCGGCCGTCGGATTGATCGCTGCCTTTAGTGTCTTTGACGGGGGCGCCTTGAAGCGCCTGCACTTCTTCTTTCGTGATCAAACCGCAAGCGTCGATCTGCGCCCGCTTTGTGACAGGCGAGCTGGAGGTTGTTGTCGATTTCTTGCAGCTAACGAGAGAAACGCCGGCGGCGAGCAGGAGCACGAGCGCGCGACGCGCGGATGTCGATCCAAATAAGATTACTTTCATACGTTTGAAGTTTCTTCGGTCGGCGGAGTTGCGACAACGAGTCCAGTGAGCAAAAAAATCAGCGCGGCGGAAAAGAGGCAGTATTTGCAGAATGCGTGCAAGAGGAATGCCTGCACATAAAGCAACCAAAGCGTCATGCAGAACATCGTGAGCACGGTCCAGCTGAAAAATTTTCGCGCGAGCGCATAACCGAAGAGCGCAAATGTCGCGAAGGTGAATGCGCTGAAGTAAGCGAGCGCTCCCAAACCGCTGAGCGGGATCTTCACGAATGGAAGAATGGCGTACTTGCTGCCGAGAACCATCGCGCAGTCCGACGAACCGCCGCAGATCGCAGTTTCCCCCGACAAAAACATCACCGTCAGATAAGTCGCTTCCGCCAAACCGACGAGCGCGACCAACGCGGCCACGCTGTAGAAGATGGTTTGTAATCGCGACCGGTTCATGACGACGGCTTCGCGTTTTTAACCGCGTTCTCGACGAAAGCCGGCAACTTCTCGGGATTGAGTTCGCTCACCGGAACAGCTTCGTTGTTCAGAAAAAGCGTTGGCGTGGTTTTTACCCCAATCGCGGCGCCGCGTTTTTGATCGGCTTCAATTTTTTCCCGCACTTCGGGATTATCGAGGTCGGTTTTGAAGCGGCTGAGATCGAGCTGCAACATTCCGGCGTACGCTTGAAAGAGCGCGCGCGCGTCTTCGGATTTACTCCAGACCGCTTGCTCGCGGAATAGAAGGTCGTGCATCTCCCAAAATTTTCCCTGACGGCCGGCTGCTTCGGCTGCGTAAGCGGCTTCTTTCGCGTGCGCGTGCATCGGAAGCGGAAACTCGCGATAGATCACGCGAATGTTGTGTTGCTTTTGGATTTGATTGATCGGCTCGGACAAGCGGCCGCACGGCGGACATTGAAAATCTCCGAACTCTTCGATCGTGACCGGTGCGTTTTCGGGCCCAAGCGTGTGCACGACTTCGCTCGGTGAGCTTTCAGTTTTGGTAATCTTGAGCGTTGTCCCGCTGGCAGCGCGCTTGGTTCGATAAAGATACGTGCCGCTGCCGAGAGCGAGCAGGGCAACAATCGCGACGATAATGAATGGAGCGGAGCGTTTCATGAAAGAGGTCGGAAGATATAGCTCACCTCTCTGCAGGACGCGAGTCTCACTTGTAAATTATGGATTAAGGCAGGGCGTTACCGGACCGCGCCTTCACGAAACTGATATCGGCGCTGTCCAGGAAACCGTCGAAGTTGAGATCCTCCCGGAAATTGGATCCAGTTACCGATTGTCCGGATTGAGCCTTCGTCTGCGAAATGTCGGCCGAGTCTACGAAACGATCGGCCGTGGTATCGCCCGCGAGAACGCCCATCGGAATGGACACATTGCCGGTGTTGGTTCCGTCGGTCACACCTGTTAGTGTGATCGTGATATTTTGCGCGTCAGGCACATTGGTGCAATTCACCGTGACCACGCTTCCGTTCACGCTCGTCGTCGCATTTTGGCCGGCGCACGAAGCTGATGCAATGCTCGTGATCGGGCCCGGGAACGTGACCACGATGGTGTGATCTCCGTTGGCTCCGCCGCTGCGCGGTTCAATTCCTTCCGGTCCGGTCAACGGAAGATCGACATCGAACGTGCCTGCGGTTCCGTGCGTTTTGCGCGAGACGGCGAGAATCGGGGCGATGCCGGTGGCGCCGCAGAAATTATTTCCTGAGATCATGTAAGTCGCGGCAGGACGTCCGTTGTCGCGCTGCGCTTTCACGAATGTGTGATCCATCAACGCGTTTGAGCGCTGTAGGTTTGCCGTTGCCGGCGTGTCACCGGTGAACGTGCGACCGTTCACTGCGCCTAACAAATCGCCGAGCTGCGGATTTCCGAGCGAAGCTTTTGGAACAGTGATGGTGATGAGACCGTCAGGCGTGGCCGTTCCGATGGCGACACCTTCCGGCGTTTCTGTGGGCACGCCGAGTACGAGGCCGACGACCGCGGTTGCGACATGTCCGTACTCGAACGTCTTATTAGAACTCGCGTCCGTCCGCATGCCGACATAGTACTGCTGACCGTTCGCAGCTTCCCAATTCCAAACGATGCGCCAACGACTGTTCGGCGGTACGTTCGAAAGATCAGTCACTTTCATCTTAAACTGGAGATTGCTCCCGACGGGCGGCTCTGCCACTGAGATATAATCGATCGCTAAAGATGGTGGAGTCTGGCCCTGGGTCGTCTGCTCGGGATGGTTTGGCGGATTTTTTTGCAACACGATGCCGTTGCAAGTGTCGCCGACCCACGCCACCGCGAGCTCGTTATTCCCACAAGATTCGCCGGCGGTGTTTACCGCGACGACTTTGTAATAGTAAGTTTGCGTGTCGTTACTTGCCAATGTGTCATCGTAACTTCCGCCGGTTTGGGTTCCCGCGAGAGTCGTCAGGAATGTTTCGTTGCCGGGCGCTGTGCCACGGAAAATTTTGTAGTTGTTGATCATCAAGTTCCCGGAATCGGCGAGCGACCAGGACAGATGAACCACGCCGTTGATGCGACGAGCGGTGACCAATGGCATTCCGGGCACCGAAGTTGGAGTTCCCGGATCGTAGGTAGCGATCAGGCGTTTGCCGCTCGATTGCCGCGCAATCACGCCGCGCGCGGTGTAACCATTGCCCGTGAAACGCGTCGGACTCGAGACTGCCTGCGAACACGTGCCGTCCGCGCAACCGTCGACGTACGCTACTTCAATGCGGCCAAATTTATCTACGCTCGCGCCGATGAAATCGAGCAAGTTGCGGCAGATGTTCGCCTGACCTTTGCCCCAGATGCAGCCGCGTTGCATCGGATCGTTCGGTGTCACGTCATTCGTGCTCCAGTGCGCGCCGCCGTCAAAAGTGGTCGCCACATAAACGTGCCAGACTCCGGTGAACCCGTTGGCCGTTTCAAAACCGGTAGTCGATGTGCCGTAGAATGCGACCGCCGCGCGGTCCTGATCTGCCGCGACCACGTAAGGAAACTCGGCGTTCTGCACACCGTAGATCGCGCCGACGTCGTAAATATTCGACCAGTTCGTTCCATTATCGGAAGAGGTTGCAGTAACGAGCTGCGTATTATTTGGCGGATAAGTGCCGGGCACGTGCACCATTGCGAAATAGAGTTTGCCGTTATCGTCGAACGCGACTTGCGCGTCGATAATCATGGAGCGCACGTTGTTCGTGTCGGTCGGATCAATCGTGGATTTCGTTCCGGGCACATGATGGATCGTCCAGGTAAGTCCGTTGTCGGTCGAAACAATGGCTGAGCCCATGCCATCGCAGTCCGTCGTCGGGACAACCACGGTTCCATCTTTCGGTGAGACTTTGACGTGACCATGAATGCCCGCGCAATGCGCGTCCGCTGGCGGATCGATTTCAATTACCGGTCCAAAAGTTAAACCGCCGTCGTCGCTGCGTGCGCAGCCCGCAGCCGGAAGTTGTGAGCAATAATAAACAGCGTGCGGATACGGTGTCGGCAAACTCGGCACCGGCGCGTGATAAATTCCACCGCCAAGCGTTTGATGATCGATGCCCGAGCCAATTCCGAAACCTGCCGTCGGCACCCAGGTCATTCCATCATCGTCGGTGTAGGAAGTTTTGCATGTCGGCGATGTCAAAGTCAGTTGCGCGGAAAATGTTCTGCCCGTCACGCGGTCGGTGAATCCGATTGGATCTTGATCGGCACCCTCCGCGGTCGGCGCTTGCGATTCACGAAACGTCGCTTTCGAGTGCGTCAGATTGCACGAATCGTCCCACGTAACGAAGCCGGTTTGGAAATCGGACTGGAACGCGGTGACGTTGGTATTCCAATTCACGCCGAGCGACGGCTCGCCCGCATCGTTCAACATGTATTCGACCGTCGCCGGAGTTGAACCTTGGCTGCTGGAATAAACCTTAACCAAATTGGCCGGCGGCTCGAAACTCTCAAAGCCGATGTAATCTGGAGTCGTCGGCTGCGGAGCGGGCGGGATAACCGCCAGCGGAGCGACTGCGGTTATTGAGTTCGATACTCGGCTCTTCGCCTTGCGTTGGCCGGATTCCGAAGTGGTGGGCAACAACGCCGCGAGGAGAAGATAAAAGCTCGCGATAAAAAAAAGCGCGCCAATTGCGACGCGTCCAGTGATTGAGGCAGAGTACGTCTTCATAGGCAGGTAGGTTTTACCTAGGAATCGGAAAATCTCCGCCCTGCGGACGCCTCCCCGCCGTGAATAAGCGACGGGGAGGCGATCAAGATTACGCGGCTACGGTAATGCCGTGCCCGACTTGCTTTTCACCAGGGAAATGTCCGCGCTGTCGATGAAGCCGTCCACATTGACGTCGGTGCGGAAATTCGATCCCGTCACGGGCTTACCGGATTGACCCTTCGTTTGACTAATATCCGCGGAGTCGACGAATCGATCGGCCGTTGTGTCGGCGAGAAGCACGCCCATTGGAATGGAAACGTTCGCGACGTTCGCACCGTCGCTGACATTCGTGAGTGTGATCGTAATGTTCGTTGCGTTTTGCACGCCGGTGCAATTCACCGTGACAACGCTGCCATTGATGCTCGTGGTTGCGGGTTGTCCGCCACATGTCGCGCTGCCAACGCTGGCGATCGGACCCGGGAATGTTACCACGATCGTATGATTTCCGTTCGGGCCGCCGCTGCGATCTTCAATTCCTTCCGGCCCAGTCAATGGAAGATCGATATCGAAGTCACCGACAGTGCCATGAGTTTTGCGCGAGACCGCGCCAATTGGCGCGACGCCTGTTGCCGAGCAGAAATTATTTCCACTGACCAGATATGTTGACGCGGGATAACTGTTGTCAGTCTGCGCTTTGACGAATGTGTGATCGATAAAGCTAGTCGAGCGATGCTGGACCGAATTGTCGGCAAACGTGCGCGCGTTGACGCCGCCAAGCAAGGTACCCGGCAGTGGATTACCGACCGCTGATTTCGGAACATAAACGGTGATGGTTCCATCAGGGTTATAGTTACTCGCCGGATCCGGTGTGAGGGCACGCCGTTTGCGTCTGTTTTCATACCGCAATACCACTGTTGCGCAGCGTCATCACCGGCTACGGCCTGTGCCGTGTAAGAATTCCAAACCATTCGCCAACGGCTGTTCGCAGGAAGCGTCCCGGCGAGACTGTTCACTTTCATTTTGAACATGAGATTGGTGCTGTTCGGTGGCTCGCCCACGGCCACATAATCAATGGCCATCGAAGGTGGTGTCGCGCCCTGAGTATTTGCTTCCGGATGCGTCGGATCGTTTCGATGAATGACAAGGCCGCTGCAGCTATCGCCTAGATAAGCAGCCTTAACCTCGTTATTACCGCACGAGTTTCCACCGGTGCTGACCGCAACGACTTTATAATAGTACGTCGCCGTGTCGTTGGTCGCGAGCGTGTCGTCGTAAGTTCCACCGGTCTGTGTTCCGGAGACGGTGTTCAACAAGGTCTCGTTCCCCGGCGCGGTGCCGCGGAGAATCTGATAATTGTTGATCATTAATCCACCCGTGTCGGCTTCGGACCATTGCAAGTGAACAACGTTTCCGACGCGCCGATGCGTTAAAAGCGGAACGCCGGCCGCTCGATTGCCGCGCGATTGTTGCCGCGCCGGTGTAGCCGTTGCCTTGGCCGGCGGGTGTTTCACCGGAAACGATCGGCGCCTGAACGCACGGACCGCCTTCGCAGCCGTTCACGTAACCGACTTGAATGCGTCCGAGTTTGTCGATCGTCATGTCGAAAAAGTCGAGCAAGTTTCGGCAAATGTTCGCGCCGCCTTTTGCCCAGATACAACCGCGTTGCATTGGCGCGTTTGGTGTCGCGTCGGTCGTGGTCCAGGTGAGTCCGCCATCGAAAGTGTTGGCAATGTAAAGATGCCAGATGCCTTTGAAATCGGGTTGGAGCGCGTCGCCCGGAGTAATCGTCCCATAGAAGGCGAGGGCAGCTCGGCCCGCTTCACCGGCGATAGCCGCCGGATAACGGATGTTTTTCAATCCATAGATATCTGAAACGTTGAACAGATTTTGCCAGGTCGCGCCGTGATCGATTGAAGTCGCGACCGCGGTTTGCGTGTCGTTGTTCGCAATTACGAAATAGACGCGATTGCTGGCATCGGTCGCCACTGCCGGGGCCTGAAAACTGGCCGAAGGAGCGGTTGATACGACGCCGTTATTGACGTGACGCACCGTCCAGGTAATGCCGTTGTCCTCGGAAACAACGACGCTTCCGGCGCCGTCACAGGTATTGATGGGCAAATAAACCGTTCCGTCCGGACTCACTTTTACGTGACCATGTAATCCAACGCACACATTCGTCGTTGGTGCAGCCACGACCAGTGATGGACCGTAGGTCAAACCGCCGTCGTCGCTTCGCGAGCAAAGTCCTGAGTTATTTTGAGTGTCCTGCGAGCAATAATAAACCGCATGGTTGTACGGCGTCGGCAGACTCGGAATTGGTGCGTGATATGGACCGCCGCCAACTGTTTCGTGATCAACCCCGGCCGCAAGTCCGCTGCCTTGTGTCGGGATCCAGGTTACGCCGTCGTCGTCCGTAAAAGACATTTTACAGGTTGGCGTGAGCAGCGTGAGTTCGCCGGTAAACGTACGGCCGAGTGCGGAATCGGTGAAACCGATTGGATCGGAATCGACCGCGACTTGAGTTGGGGCAGCGCGATTCACCCACGTTGAGGACAATCCACTGGCGGGGCAACCGTCGTCGAACTTAACGAAGAGCGTTTCAAGACCGGAGTGATAAACGGCGGTGTCGCTGAGCCAGTTATTGCTCATCGAGGGCTCACCGGCGTTACGTCCCATGTACTCGACGCCATTTGGTTGCTGACCTCCTTCGGTAGTTTTGACTCGGATCAACACGCCGGGCGCAGCGAAATTCTCGAAACCGATCTTCGCGCCATTGTCCAATGGCGCCGGAGGCACGTTGAATGTCTTGGGCGGTGGCGTGCCACCGACTGGGCCAGTGTCATCCGTTGTGAAAGTGCCGTTGTAACTAAACGGTGCCGTTTGGGGTACCGCACCCGGATTGGGCGTCTCGCAAACCTGCACCCAATAATTACCGGATGGAAGCAGCCCGCCTGGGGCGTAAAGCAAAAGTTCAGACGACGTGCCGCCATCTTCCGGTCCAGAGACCGCGACCGCAGTTCCCGCCGTTGGTCCGAACAACAGCGTTACCGTGAGATCGTTGTTTGGAAGAGTGGCGCTGACTTGGACGACGATCCGCTGCTGGGTACCTACGGGCACGTTAACGGGAAAAGGACCGTTTAGAGGTGTACTGCATGGGAAGGCGTGTTGATCGTAATCGGTGCCGCTGAATAAAATTGGCACCGAAGGAACGCTTGGGCTCACGCTTGTGATGCGTTGCGCCGATGCTCTTCGGGCGCGGCTTTTCGCCGGCAAATCGGCAATGGCGAGCAGCAGCAGGAACATGCTCAGCAGGAAAAATGGCAAGCAGGCGAGGACACGAGCGGACGTGGAGTGGGTGATCGATTTCATAGGCGGAGCCGAGGCGAGGTGTGGGTTTTCACTTACGATTCGAGAATTGTAGGATAAATGGACGTCTCTTGTGAAGAGGCACGCTCGAATGAGCTCAGGAGAGCGCACGCAACGGAGACTTACGCCCTGGGGCGGGGGCTAAAGCAAATGACCCAGCTTGGTCTTTTTTGTCTCGAGATATTTCTCGTTGTGCGGGTTCGCTTCGCAGCGAATCGGCACCTGCTCCACCATTTCCAAACCGTAACCTTCCAAGCCGACGACTTTCTTCGGGTTGTTGGTTAGGAATCGGAATTGTCGCACGCCAAGATCGACAAGAATCTGCGCGCCCAGTCCGTAATCACGGAGATCGGCCGGCAAGCCGAGCTTCGTGTTCGCTTCGACGGTGTCGAGTCCTTGCTCTTGCAATTTGTAGGCGTGAATTTTTTTCGCGAGTCCGATGCCACGACCTTCCTGGCGCATGTAAACGAGAACGCCCGTGCCTTCGTCGGAAATTTGCCGCAACGCCGCGTGTAATTGATTTCCGCAATCGCATCTCCGCGAACCGAACACGTCGCCGGTCAGACATTCGCTGTGCACGCGAACCAGCGTCGGTTTCGCTTTGTCGATCTTTCCTTTCACGAGCGCGAGATGATGCATCCCGTCAACCAGCGATCGATATAGATGCAAATCGAAATCGCCGTAGTCGGTGGGCAATTTCACAACTTGCTCGAGCTCCACGAGTTTTTCGCGTTTGCGGCGATAGGCGATCAAACTTTGGATCGTACAAATTTTTAGCCCGTGTTTTTTGCGGAACTCCATCAGTTCCGGCAACCGCGCCATCGTTCCGTCATCGTGCAAAA